>CAZNQJ010000240.1:0-3721 GCA_964575205.1 uncultured Campylobacterales bacterium
CATTCCCACGCATCGCGGGCAACAAGTTTTTCGATACCTGTTCCGACCATCGGTGCTTCCGGTTTAAGCAGCGGCACAGCCTGACGCTGCATGTTCGAGCCCATCAAGGCGCGGTTCGCATCATCATGCTCAAGGAACGGAATCAGCGACGCGGCTACACCGACAACCATCTGTGATGAGAGGTCCATGTATTCACAATCTTTTGGATTGCCGAGTATGATCTCACCGTCTTTACGCACTTCGATCAGCTCTTCAACAAATTTGCCGTTTTCATCAATAGCATTTGAAGCGGCTGCGATCGTCTTGCCCTCTTCCTGAGTCGCCGTAAGGTAGACAACATTTTCAGGACCCGTCAGTACTTTTCCGTCTTTTACGATGTTATACGGCGCTTCGATGAAACCAAGTTCGTTAACCATTGAGTAGGCTGCCAAGGTATTGATCAGACCGATATTCTGGCCCTCAGGAGTCTCAATCGGACAGATACGTCCGTAGTGTGTCGGGTGAACGTCACGTACTTCAAAGCCGGCACGCTCTTTGACAAGACCGCCCTCGCCCAGTGCTGAAAGACGACGCTTGTGTGTCACTTCGGAAAGCGGGTTGGTCTGGTCCATAAACTGTGAAAGTTGTCCGCCTGAGAAGAACTCCATGATCGTCGATGTGATCATCTTGGAGTTGATAAGGTCATGCGGCATCAATTCAGACATCGGACCGCTCATTGTTGAGAGCTTGTCTTTGATCGCTTTTTGCATCTTGATCAGACCGTTGTGAAGCTCATTGCCGAGAAGTTCACCGATCGAACGGATACGGCGGTTACCCAGGTGGTCACGGTCATCGATATGCCCTTGGCCGTTTTTGACCTTGATGACATATTTAACCGTATGAATAACATCTTCATTGGTCAATACCGTGATATATTCAGGAATATCAAGACCCAGTTTGTGGTTCATCTTCATACGGCCGACTTTAGTCAGGTCATAGCGTTCCGGATCAAAGAAAAGCTGGTTTACAAACGCTTTAGCCGCCTCTTTGGTTACCGGTTCGCCCGGACGCATGACCTTGTAGATACGAATCGCCGAAAGTTCATTTTCATCTTCGATATCTTCCGTCTGCTTCAACAGTTTCAGTGAATCAGCATCGGCATTGAAAGCGTTGATGATCGAAGCATCCACACCCTCTGCCAGGTCATTGGCGATCGTAAACGATGTGACGCCTGCTTCTGCCATCTTTTTGAGCTTTGTCTCATCGATTGCCGTCATCGTGTCAAAAAGGATCTCGCCTGTCTCAGGATCGATGATCGGCTCTGCCAAATAACGTTCGACCAATGTTTCAATCGGGTATTGAACCGCTTTAACACCGTCTTCTAGGAATTTCTGACCTCTCTTCGGCGTCAAACGTTTTCCCATTGTGACAAGCACTTCACCGTCTGCACTTACCAGATCATAATCAAGACGGCCCGCAAAATCTTCCGGGTTGAAATCCATCGTGAATTGGTTGTCGGCAATGTTGATCTTTTGAAGCGGGTAGAACATCTTCAAAATGTCCTGTTTGCTGTATCCCATCGCACGGAACATGATCGTAACCGGCACTTTACGGCGTTTGTTGATACGCATGTAAAGAATGTCTTTTGGATCATATTCAAAATAGAGCCATGAACCGCGATCCGGAATGATCTGACCCGTATAGATCAGTTTGTTGCCCGATGTTGTCGACTCTTCTTCCTTGAATATGACACCAGGGCTACGGTGCAACTGATTGACAACGACCCGCTCGACACCGTTGATGATGAATGAGGTACGGTCTGTCATCAATGGAATATCACGGACAAATATAGACTGCTCTTTGATATCTTTTACGCCAAGCTTCTCTTTGGTATTTTCGTCACGGTCCCAGATTACAAGACGTGTTTTCATCTTCAGCGAAACGGCATAGGTAAGACCGCGTTCCATACATTCGCGTACGGTGTATTTCGGTGTCGCTACTTCAGAACCGAGGTACTCGATGGTAAGACGGTTTTGCGAATCATGGATAGGAAATGCAGACGAAAAGACTTTCTCGATACCGCTGGCATCGCGATTTTTTTTCTCAATCATCAAAAAGTTGTCATATGAACTTTGCTGAAGTTGTAACAAGTTTGGAATTTCAATCTGTTGTGGAGTTTTAGCGAAGTCAACGCGCAAACGATTTCCAGAATACAGGCTATTTAACATAGGCAACCTCTAGGAGTAAATTTATTTATATTAAGAGACCAATAGCAAACCATTCGAAACTGTGTTCGTAATAAAGAAGATGGTTTTGAAGTAATGGTGTCTTTTTGATTAAAAGTTCGGTCCAAGCGTCCCTGGACAGATCACAAGTAATAAATGTCTGTGCTCTTTAACGAGCAAAGGCCACTTTAGGCTGGTGACAAAATCACCATGCCAAAGTGGCCGGATAGTCGAGAACAAGGGACTCCCTTGTTCAAAAGTAATATAATTACTTAAGTTCGACAGTTGCGCCTGCAGCTTCAAGCTCAGCTTTTGCAGCTTCAGCAGTCGCTTTGTCAACACCCTCTTTAATAGTTGAAGGTGTCGCTTCAGTAGCCTCTTTAGCCTCTTTAAGACCAAGACCTGTAAGTGCACGTACTGCTTTAATAACGTTGATTTTCTTGTCGCCAGCATCTTTAAGGATAACATCAAACTCAGTTTGCTCTTCAGCAGCTTCAGCTGCGACAGCGCCACCTGCAACAGCAACAGGCTGTGCAGATACGCCAAATTTCTCTTCGAATTCTTTTACAAGCTCAGAAAGCTCAAGAACTGATAGACCAGAAATGAATTCTAATACGTCTTCTTTAGTTATTGCCATGGTAATTCTCCATATTTAATTTTTGTCGTCTTATAGACTTTTCAGTGGTTAAGCCACTACTCTTTCGAAATGGCGATTACGCCTCTTCTTTTTTACGTCTAAGCGCATCGAGGCCAATAGTGAAATTCGCCACTGGTGCCATCCATGTCGCAGCAAGCATTCCAAGCAGTTCTTCACGACCCGGAAGTTTAGCGAACGCTTCGATTTTTGCAACATCAGCCGCAGTACCGTCTAGGTAACCTGACTTGATGACAAATTTCTCATTCTTCTTAGCGAAATCAGAAGCGATTTTTGATGCAGAGATTACGTCATCAGACCATAGGAAGATGTTTGTATCTTTGATCTCAACGCCGCTCATTCCTGCATTATTCAATGCGATCGTTGCTAATGTATTTTTAACAACCTGAACACTTGTGTCTTTTGCTTTTGCAGCTTTGCGCAGCTCCTCAAGTTCGCTGACACCCATACCTTTGTAATCACAGATGACTACGGCTGTCGTGTTTTCAAGCGAAGATGTAAGTTTTGCAATCACTTCAACTTTTTTAGATTTAAGCATATTTTATTCTCCTTTCCAGACTTTAACTTCAAGCGGGGCGGGAAAGGCCGATTAAGCTTACTGCATACGCTGCAGAAACCCCCAACTCTCTTTAGTCCAAGTAATCCAGATCCCTAATTAAATTAAAAATCTTTAGTTGAAAATCCACTGATTTTAAAATAAAGACATTTGAGAAACGCGAATGAAATTATAGCTCATATGAGCTTTAATTTCAAGTCGCCGGGAAAAAAAGTTTATTATTTAATCTCAGCCAGTTCAGCAACGTCGAATTTTATTGCAGGGCTCATTGTCAATGAAAGCGCACCGTTTTTGATGTAACGGCCT
>CAZNQJ010000241.1:0-3693 GCA_964575205.1 uncultured Campylobacterales bacterium
GACGACCTGACCTTTCAGTACATGGTTGAACCCGCCGCGCACGACAAGGCACTCCTCGTTGTTCATGTAGTGGATCTGCGTGTCGACCAGATAGGGGGCGATCTTTGAGCTGTAGATCAGGCGGCGCATCGAACCGTTGATCTCCTCTTTGATCGCTTTGATGCGCTGGCCGAGGCCGTAAAGCTCTGCATCAAGCTCTTCGTTAAAGTTGCCCTCAAGATTAAAATAGCTCTCGACCTCTTCGCCGAAACGTTCGGGGATCTCGATCTTGAGCATCCATTCGCCGATAAGGCCTTCATAGCCGTAGTTTTTCAGCCTCCGGAAATAGCGCACCACCTTGATGATCTCAAAGAGCTCTTCAAAGCGCATGATGCCCTGTTTTTTGAGATGGGCTTTGATGGTATGGAAGGAGTCCACCTTGGGCGGGGCGTTAAAAGAGAGTTTGTCCAGTGCTTCGATATAGGCGAAGTGGCGCTCCTGATCGCCCTCGATAAAGAGCGGTTTCGGCCGGCTGAAAAAGCCGTTAAAAGATTCGATATGGCCCTTCAGGTCCAGACGATCGATCAACGCATTCAGACTCATTTGCAGTCACTTGCAACGACCATTTTTCCGGAGGCACTGCTCTCTTTTCTGCCGATAAAGGTCTGCGTGCCCACGCTGAGCGTATAGTTTGTGCTGTTGACCTCTTCTCCGGCGCAATCCAGGCTCTGCCCCTGATTAAACCGCAGCATCACGTCGCGGACATACGCCGCATCCTTATCCTGCACGGCGTTGTAGTAGAGTGCGCCCATTACAAAAATAAGGGTCAAAAGGGTGGCCGTCACTTTCTCTTTAAAGATAAGTGCCGTAAAAAAATGCATCACGCCGAAAAAAAGTGCGACAACAACCACTCCGTAGATATAGGCCATTACTTTGATCCTCTCAGCTGGTAGGTGATATCCCCGGCGCCGAAGCCGATGATGAGCCCTTCTTCAAGGCTCTCGATCACCTCATCATGTCTGCAGAGGTTGACCGTATCGCCCTCGCGCGTCAGGTAATCGACCATACTCAGATTATAGCCGCCGAACTCGTGTTCAAAGTCGATAAACTGCTCCGCTTCGCTTGCTGCCCAGACCGGCAGGATGATCAGGCGGTCAACCCCCTTGAAACATTTGGTAAAGGCGTCAAGATTGTCGATGGTACGGGAGTATTTGTGCGGCTGCCAGATGGCGGTGATCTTTTTGATACCCTTGAGTCCGGCATACTGGGTCACCGCATTCATCGTCGCCGCGATCTCCGTCGGATGGTGCCCGTAATCATCGATAATGACCCTCTCCGGCCCTTTTGAGACGATATCAAAGCGTTTTTTGATCCCTTTGAAGTGGAGCAGCCTGATGCGGATGGTCTCGACATCCATACTCTCCAGCGCCGCCAGGATCGCCAGTGCGGCATCGACGGCGATATGCTCGCCGAAGCCCCAGACACTGAAGGGGCCATGGTCTTTGAGGGTAAACGAGGTGTAAGGCTCATCATCGATCAGAAGGTATTTGATATCGGTGATATCTCTGCTCGGGTAGAGACGGATCGCTTCGCCTTCAATGGTGCTTAAAAACGGATCCTCGGCATTCAGGACACGCACTTTGGCAGAGGCGATGAACTTGCGGTAGGAGTCATAAAAGAGCTCGTAGTCGTACTTATAGTACTCCATATGCTCCGGTTCGGCGTTGATGACGATCGCACAGTAGGGGTTGGAATTCAAAAAACTGCCGTCGCTCTCATCGGCTTCAAAGATCAGCTGGTCGCTGGTCGCGTCATAGCGCACGTTCGAGCCGAATCCTTTCGACTCGGCACCGATAATGGCGGAGCCGTCCATGATGGCCGCCAGGATGGCCGAGGTCGTGCTCTTGCCGTGGGCGCCTGCGACCGCATAGACTTTCTGCTCGTGCAGGAGGTCAAGAAGGGCCTCCCGCCGGGCAAGCACCTTGATCCCCTTCTCCTTTGCCGCAACCACTTCGGGATTGTTGCCGCGGATGATGGCGGAGTGGATCACCAGATCCTGATCACCGATGGCTTTTTTGTTGTGCGGAATGGTGACGTCGATACCCTTGTCACGCAGAATCCTGACGATACGCGAATCGGCTACGTCCGAACCGGTGATATCATGGCCTTTGAAATGCATGTACTGCGCCAGCCCGGAGATGCCGATCCCCCCGATACCGATAAAATGGATCTTCACTGTCTCTTCCCCTCATCGTCCAGGGTCTTGCGGGCATCTTTTTTAAAATCCGAAATGTAAAAATTGCCGACCGTCATCGTTGCATCCACGTCAGCGACCTTTTCGATGAACGCTTCGATGCTCATACCGGAGTCCGCTCCGGCCTGATGCATCTTCATCGCATTTGAGAACGTCTCGTCGCTGCTGAGTCCGGACAAGATCTCGAAAAGCGCCGAGGCATCCGTTTTTTTGCCGGCGCTGTAGTGTTCCATCGCGTACTCATACAGCGCACGCAGTGTCGCAAAGTCCTGCACTTCTGTGATATCCATCCGGCGGGCCGATTCAAGGGCAGCGGTGAGGTTCTCCAGGGCAAGATCCAGGATATTGGCATAATAGGCGATCAGCTCCTGCTCTTCAAATGTCTCCTGCGCCTGGGCTTCCAGAACATAAAGAGCGGCGATATCGCCCGCCCGCTGTGCTTTTAATATTTTTTCTTTTAATGTATCGCTCATGCTGTTGCTTCCTTAATACGCAGTAATGCTTCTCTGGTCGTCTCTTCGTTCTCGACCAGGGCGATACGCAGATAGTCCCTGCCCGGGTTTTCGCCCCGCTCATCCGTTCGTGCCAGGTACTCGCCCGGCAGGACTTTCAGGTTATACTCCCGGTAGAGCTTTCGGGTCATCTCGAGCGCATTGTCGACTTTGAGCCAGAGATAGAAGGTCGCTTCCGGCATCTCCGTGCCCAGGATCTCTTTCGCCAATTCAAAGTTGTGCCGGTAGACGGCGCGGGAGCGTTCGACATGCACATCTTCACCCCAGGCGGCAGCGGCGGCGACCTGAAGAGGCAGCGGCGACGCGGCGCCCACATAGGTGCGGTACTCCTGGTACCCTTTCAGGATCTCCGCATCGCCGGCGATAAACCCGCTTCTGAGCCCCGGAGCCGAGGAGCGCTTGGAGATGGAGTTGATGACCAGCACGTTTTTATAGCTGTCGTTACCCACATGCTGCGACGCTTCCAGAAGCGAAGGCACAGGTTTCCCCGTATAGATCTCCGAGTAGCACTCGTCGTTGATCAGGACAAAGTCGTGTTTGAGCGCCAGCTTGACCCATTCGCCCAGCTCGTCGAGGCTCAGACACGAAGCCGTCGGGTTGTTCGGAAAATTCAGTATGACAAGGTCGCACGCTTTCAGAACCTCTTCGTCCATAAGCGGTTTATAGCCGTTTTCTTCGCTAAGGTTCAGAAAGTGCATCTTGGCCCGGCTGGCGATCGCCGCACCCTCGTAGATCTGATAGAAGGGGTTGGTAAAGGCGATCTGCGGTGCCGCCTTGTCAAAGAGCAGGTACTGCGGAAAGTTGAACAGCACCTCGCGTGTCCCGAAAGAGGTAACCAGTTCATTCTCGCTCAGTTCCACACCGAAACGGCGCTTTACAAAGCCGCGCATCGCATCGACAAGGTACTCTTCACCGGCCGTTTTGGGATATTTTCGCAGCAGCGACGCA
>CAZNQJ010000242.1:0-3683 GCA_964575205.1 uncultured Campylobacterales bacterium
TTCCAAGCCTCATAAAGCGGAGACTTTTTCCCGAAAAATGGGCACTTTTTAATCACCGCAGCAACGATAAAACCGATTGGACCGTTTTGTCGTTATTTGTGTCGCACTGGCAAAACCTCATGATTCAGGGCTTTGTCGGGGCTGAAGGAGAAAAGGTGTTGCGCCTGCATAATCCATTCTTACAAATATGTATGTTTTTACGAGAATTGTCGTGCGAAAGTGATTTTGTCACTTTTTGTGGCTCAAAAAACCGGGAACGGAGGTTGCATTAGTTGGAATGAAGTACGTGGACGGGTCTTAACAGACACGTTCAAAATACAAGGAGAAAAAATGGCTGCACTTCGTCAAATTGCATTTTACGGAAAAGGTGGGATCGGTAAATCTACTACATCCCAAAACACGTTGGCTTCTATGGCCCACTACTTTGATAAAAATATTATGATCGTTGGGTGTGATCCTAAAGCGGACTCTACGCGTCTTATTCTTCATGAAAAAGCACAGAGCACAATTCTTCAGCTAGCTGCTGAAATGGGTACTGTTGAAGATCTTGAGCTTGAAGATGCAATGAAGCCGGGTGCAGGTATTTTTGCTCCTGACGCACCGGGCGGCTGGATCAACTGTACTGAGTCAGGCGGACCTGAGCCGGGTGTTGGTTGTGCAGGTCGCGGTGTTATTACAGCGATTAACTTTCTTGAAGAAGAGGGTGCTTACGAAGAAGAAGGTCTGGACTTCGTCTCTTACGACGTACTTGGTGACGTTGTTTGTGGTGGATTCGCTATGCCGATTCGTGAAGGTAAAGCACAAGAGATCTACATCGTTATGTCAGGTGAGATGATGGCGATGTACGCTGCGAACAATATTTCAAAAGGTATTTTGAAGTATGCGAACACGGGTGGTGTACGTCTTGCAGGTCTTATCTGTAACGCTCGTATGACTGACTTCGAATACGACCTTGCCTGTGCACTGGCTGAAGATCTTGGAACGCATATGATTCACTTCGTACCACGTAACAACATCGTTCAGCGTGCTGAGATCCGTCGTATGACTGTTGTCGAGTACAGCCCTAAGTCTGACCAGGCTCTTGAGTACAAAGAACTTGCCCGCAAGATCATCGCAAATGACTACAAGATCATCCCGACTCCGCTTGAGATGGACGACCTTGAAGATCTTATTATGAAATTCGGTCTTGACCTTGAAGCGGATGAAGATAACGTCGGTAAAGCGGAAGCAGAAGCGTAATCGCTGCTGAATCTGTCCGTCCTTAGTGTCTCCCCTTTCCGGGAGACAGCACATTCTCATAATGAAAAGAAAATAATAGAAAAAGCAGGAGAATTACAATGTTTATATTAGGTTTCCACTTCCCGGCAGAGATGGGAAATAAAATCCCGGATGAAAAAGTTCTAGAAAAACTAGATGCAGCAGATATCGATACAAGCGGTATCAATGAGATCAAGATGGTTATGGAAGAACATGGCCAGTCACAAGAGCTTTCTTATACGAATAAAGAGACGTTTCTGTTTAAAGCGCTTGCGCACTATATCAAGACTGCAGAGACCAAGTATTTGATCTATACAAACCGTTACCAAATGTCTGAACTTTCCAAGCGTCTGGACAGTGATGATGAGACGATGGCTCTTTGTAAAAAATTCGATTCAATGGCACACTTTACGGTAATAGCTGCCTAAGCTTACTGTTTATCCGCCTTACGGGCAGCGCCCTTCGGCTCTGTTCTGTTTACCAGACATTACACTATTTCAACGAATCTTTGCAATGTTGAGTAATTGATAAAATAATTATAAGGAGACCATTATGGGTCCAGAATCATTGGAAGCTAAACAAAAAGCAGCCATCGAAGAGGTACTGAAAGCGTACCCTGAGAAAGCTGCCAAAAACCGTGCAAAACACCTTGGTGTCGGCGGTCCGGAAGACGAAAGTCAAAAAACCTGCGGTAACGTACGTTCGAATAAGAAAACTGTTCCAGGCGTTATGAGTCAACGCGGTTGTGCCTATGCAGGTTCAAAAGGTGTTGTATGGGGACCGGTCAAAGATATGGTTCATATCTCTCACGGTCCTATCGGTTGTGGTCAGTATTCACGTGCCGGCCGTCGTAACTACTACATCGGTACAACAGGTGTTGACACCTTCGTAACGATGAACTTCACGTCTGATTTCCAGGAAAAAGACATCGTTTTCGGCGGGGATAAAAAACTTGCTGTCTGTTTCGAAGAGATCGATTCGCTGTTCCCGCTTAACAACGGTATCACGGTTCAATCAGAGTGTCCGATCGGTCTTATCGGTGACGATATCAACGCGACTTCAAAGCAGTATGCGAGCAAAACCGGTAAAACGATCGTTCCTGTAAACTGTGAAGGTTTCCGCGGGGTTTCCCAGTCACTCGGTCACCACATCGCAAACGACACGGTTCGTGACTACGTCTTTGACGGTAAAGTCGATACCTTGGGCGAGCCGATCGAGCAGACAGATTATGACGTCGCTATCATCGGTGACTACAACATCGGCGGTGACGCATGGTCAAGCCGTATTCTTCTTGAAGAGATGGGCCTTCGTGTTGTTGCACAATGGTCAGGCGATGCGACACTTAAAGAGATGGCAGCTACGCCGAAAGTCAAATTGAACCTGCTGCACTGCTACCGTTCAATGAACTACATCTCCCGTCACATGGAGAAAGAGTTCGGGATCCCTTGGGTTGAGTACAACTTCTTCGGTCCGAGCCAGACAATCAAGTCGCTTCGCAAGATCGCGGCATTCTTTGACGAGAGTGTTCAGGCGAAATGTGAAGAGGTTATCGCGAAGTATCAGCCGATGATCGACGCCGTGACTGAGAAGTACCGTCCGCGCCTTGAAGGCAAGCAGGTTATGTTGTTCGTCGGCGGTCTGCGCCCTCGTCACGTTATCGGTGCTTACGAAGATCTTGGTATGGAAGTTATCGGTACCGGTTACGAGTTCGCTCACGATGACGACTACAAACGTACGAAAGACGAGATCTTCCGTTCAACCGTTATCTATGATGACGTTAACGAGTACGAGCTTGAAGCATTCGTCAAGAAACTTCAGCCGGATCTAGTCGCTTCAGGTATTAAAGAGAAGTACGTGTTCCAGAAAATGGGTCTGCCGTATCGCCAGATGCACTCATGGGATTACAGCGGTCCGTACCACGGGTATGACGGTTTCGCAATCTTTGCACAGGACATGGACCTTGCTATCAACTCTCCGGTATGGGGACACAGCAAAGCGCCGTGGGATAAAGAAGGAGAAGTATAATGCAAGACGTAAACAACATTGTAAACGGTAAAGACCTTTTTAAAAAGCCTGAATACCAAGAAGTACTGAAAAACAAAAAGCAGTTCGAAGGCGGCATGGGTGCAATCAACCCTGCCAAAGTCGAAGAGATCGCAGAGTGGACAAAATCGTGGGACTACCGCGAGAAAAACCTTGCCCGTGAAGCGATCACGGTCAACCCGGCGAAAGCGTGTCAACCGCTTGGCGCCGTAATGGTAGCACTCGGTTTTGAAGATACGATGCCGTACGTTCACGGTTCTCACGGATGTGTTGCATACTTCCGCTCCTACTTTACACGTCACTTCAAAGAGCCGACACCGTGTGTGTCTGACTCTATGACAGAAGACGCGGCGGTATTCGGCGGTCTGAGCAACATGAAAGAC
>CAZNQJ010000243.1:0-3669 GCA_964575205.1 uncultured Campylobacterales bacterium
CCGTCAAAACGGCCTTCAACGGGGTCCGCGTGATGTAAACGGCTATATGATCCTCAACAAAGAGAGCCACACCAAGTACGCCATTAACGGTCTTGATGTCAAACTCACCATCCCGGTTACCCTTCAGTCACGCGTAGAGCGGATGTGCGACAGGATGCAGGAGAAGCTTGAGGCAAAACAGGTCATGGTCACGGTCATGGAAACCGAGACCGGCAAGATGCGTGTCCTGGCAACCTCAAACCGTTTTAAACCCAAAGATATCAGAAAAGAGGATATTCCCGCCCTGCAGGTCCACGCCGTCGAGTACAGTTTCGAGCCGGGCTCCGTCCTGAAGCCCATCGTCTTTGCGCTGCTGATGAAACACAAACTCGTCAACCCTTTTGAGATCGTCAACACCCATAACGGCCGTTTCAAGATCGGCAAACGCATCATCACCGATGAGCATAAGATGCAGTATATGAGTGCCGAAAATGTCATTGTCCACTCCTCAAACATCGGGATCGCCCAGCTTGCACAGCGGCTTAGTGCAAGCGAGTACTATCAAGGTCTGCTCGACTTCGGTTTTACACGATCTTCCGGCATCGACTTGACCAATGAGTATCTCGGACAGATCCCGAATATGCGCCAACTTGATTCCGAAACCTACAAAGCCAGTGCTTCGTACGGCTACGCCATGCGGACCAACCTCATCCAGCTGCTTAAAGCCTATAACGTCTTTAACAATCACGGACGCATGGTAACCCCGAGACTGACGGAGGAGTTTGTTGACCAGAACGGGCATGCGATCCCCATTGAGCAGGAAGAGCCCGTTCAGCTTCTGACTCCCGAGATAGCGGAACGTATTAAACGCATTCTCGTCAAAACAGCGGTAGAGGGTACCGGACAGAATGCCCTGGTCGAGGGCATATTGATCGGCGGAAAAACCGGGACGGCCCAGATCACCGAAGGCGGCCACTACCAGCAAAAATACAACACCTCGTTTATCGGTTTTGCGGATGATGATACCCACAACTACACCATCGGCGTCACCGTCGTGCGGCCAAAGACCGCCTACCGGTTTGCCGCGCAGAGTTCGGCGCCTGTTTTTAAAGAGACGGTCGAATTGATGATAGAAGAGGGGTTGCTGAAACCGGGTATATGAATCTCCTGCGAAGAGCATGCGACCAATGATCCCCTATAATAAAGCCTTGTACAAGACAAAAGAGGCGGAAAAAAACAGCGTTGCAGTGCATTACCCGAATCAGGGTATTATTATGAAAAGCCGCCGACGGCCCGCTTTTTAAAATCCGAAATAGAGAAAACCATGACAAAGATAACGCCGGTGCAGCGCAATATGCTCTATCAGATCGGCACAATACGTTCCCTGCTTACGGGTGTCTACGAAGGGGATCTCAGTTTTGAAGAGCTGGCCCATTACGGGGACTTCGGTCTGGGAACCTTTGACGCGGTCAACGGTGAGATGATCGCGCTTGAAGGCCATTTCTACCGAATCGATGCCGACGGGAATGCCCACCCCGTCAGACCGGGGATGAAAACGCCCTTTGCCGTCGTAACCCATTTCCGCGACGCTGCGGAGTATCCCCTCGGTACCGTCAATGACCTTCAGTCGCTTCAGCAGTATATTGCCGCCAAATTTGAATCAAAAAACCTCATCTACGCCCTGCGGATCAAAGGCGATTTCACACAGGTCGATCTCCGTTCGGAGCACCCGCAGCCGCCGGGGCACAAACCGCTTGGCGAGACAATCTCGCAGCTGCAAAACGCCTTCAGTTTCAAGAATATTCAGGGAACGATGGTCGGTTTCTGGTTTCCGGAGTATATGAAAGCCATTAACGTCCCCGGTTTTCATTTTCATTTTCTTGACGCCGCGCAAACCGTCGGCGGGCATCTTTTCAATATGCAGCTGCAGCGCGGAACGCTTGAGCTCCTCACGCTGTTCGACTTCGGCATGCACCTTATTCATACGCCGCTGTTTGAACATGTCAACCTGGAGACTGACAGTGACCTTGACCTCAAAAAGGTGGAAAAAGAACCCTGATTACGGCTCCCTTTGTGCCGCTTCTTTCACTGCGTGAGCGCGCTTATCATCGGGGGGAGCAGGACGCCGAGCAGAAGCAGTGCCATGATCGGACGCATCAGGTTGACCGGTTTCATATTGTGTTCCCTGATCGCCGTTGCCGCATGGTTCACGGCCGAGAAGCTGAAAAAAAGCAGCATGACAGTGACGATGGTCGCGTCGGCATAGAGGCCCCACCCCAGGAGCAAGACAAGCAGGGCGGCCACGGCCGTCGCCAGATTGTTCAGCGCGGATTGGACCTGATACCCGCGGTTCGGTTTATAACCGATCTTCTCGGAACCGGCTTCGCCCAGTATTAACGACTCAAAGGAGACCGTTGCCGACATGAGGATGACCACGGCCGGTCCAAGAATATGAAACCTGGAGATGGCGTCGGTGCCAAAATATTGTGCAAAAAAGTAGGTCAGTGCTATGCCGCCCGGCCGGATCCACTCCATCATGATCGAAAGTTGCTTCTTCATCGTCTACCTTTTTTGGTCATTGTCGGACAATCGTTTCGCGAAGAGGCGTATGACATCTCCTTTTATTGATATCCAAAAAAGGGCCTGCTGCACTTCCCGTCAAATCCAGATATTATCCAGAAGCCTCGTCGTTCCGCTTACCGCCTCGACCAGAATGATAGTATTGCCTATCTCAACATTCTGCAACGGCCGGAACTCCCGGTTGACTATCGTCACATACTCGACATCCAGCGGTGACAAAACGGCCAGCATCTCCTCTCTGATCTTTGAGACACGCAGCTCCCCTCTCATCACCATCTGCGTCGCCAGGCGCAGCGATTTGACGATCCTAAGCGCCTCGACGCGCTCCGTCTCGCTCAGATAGACATTGCGCGAGCTCATTGCCAGGCCGTCTTTCTCGCGTTTCGTATCCATCGCTACGATCTCGACACCCATAAAGAGGTTGGCCACCATTGTCTCGATCAGCATCAGCTGCTGCGCGTCCTTTTTGCCGAAATAGGCACGCGTCGGGTTGACAATGTTCAACAGTTTGTTGACCACCGTCAGCACTCCGGAGAAGTGTCCGGGACGCGAATGCCCTTCCATGATGTAACCGCGTACATTGGGCGCATTGAGGCTCACTTCATCATCGCCGTACATCGCACCTGCATCGGGATAAAAGAGGTAATCCACCTTACTGAGTTCACAGACCTTTTTATCCGCCTCCCCGCGGCGCGGGTAGGCATCGAGGTCTTCGCCCTCCAAAAACTGTGTCGGGTTGACAAAGATCGAAACCACAACAATATCATTGTCATTTCGTGCCGCTTCGATCAGGCTCCGGTGTCCGAGATGCAATGCGCCCATCGTCGGTACAAACCCGACGGTTCCCTGTTCGTCGTCCAGCAGTTTTTTCAACTCTAACGGTGAATGAACAACCCTCATCTTTTAAGCCCTTATTGAATATAATCGCAATTATATCTAAGCTTTTATGAGAACTTTTCACCTCTCAAGATTTATTACGGAGTCATTTATGGACCATTACGAATACAGTGAACTTTTAAAAACGTTACAGACAAAAATGAAGAACATCGGCAGTGTTGTCAAGCCCAATAAAATTGAAGATCGTCTCAAAGAGATCGAGGCACTTGAAAA
>CAZNQJ010000244.1:0-3661 GCA_964575205.1 uncultured Campylobacterales bacterium
GCGGCGGCCTACTTCGGGCTGGAGTGCGAGATCCATATGGGCGAGGTCGATATTACCAAAGAGCATCCGAATGTCGTCCGCATGAAGATCCTCGGCGCGAAAGTTGTCCCTGCGACCCACGGGCTAAGGACGCTGAAAGAGGCTGTAGATTCGGCATTTGAGGCCTATATCGGTGATGCCGAAAACTCTCTCTATGCCATCGGTTCGGTTGTCGGACCGCACCCCTTTCCGAAGATGGTCCGTGACTTCCAGAGTGTTATCGGTATCGAGGCCCGCGAGCAGTTTTTGGAGATGACGGGAATGCTTCCGGACCATGCGGTCGCCTGCGTCGGCGGAGGCTCAAATGCGATGGGACTTTTTGCCGGGTTCATGGATGACCCTGTTCAGCTTCACGGCGTCGAACCCTTGGGGATCGGTACGAAACTGGGCCAGCATGCGGCAACGCTTACCTACGGCACGGAAGGGATCATGCACGGCTTCAACTCCATTATGCTCAAAGACGAGAACGGCGAACCGGCGCCCGTCTACTCCATCGGCTCGGGTATCGACTACCCTTCGGTCGGACCGGAACATGCCCATCTGCGCGATATCGGCCGTACGATCGTCGGTACCTGCAACGACGCCGATGCCGTCGATGCGTTTTACAAACTTTCCCAGCTCGAGGGGATCATTCCGGCGCTTGAATCGGCCCATGCCGTCGCCTATGCGATGAAACTGGCCAGGGCAAATCCGGCTGACGCTATCCTTGTCAACCTGAGCGGGCGCGGCGACAAAGATATCGACTTTGTCGTCGAACACTACCCGATCCCCTCAAAGTAAAAGATTCCAGCTTCGGCGCACCTTGCACCGAAGTTCACCGCTCGACGCACACCAGTGCGCCTTCGGGTTCACTTCGGCACAATCTGCACCCAATCTGAAACTTTTGCGGGTTCGCTTTAAGATGAGCTGCGCCATCTTTCGTAACACGTAACACGTAACACGTAACACGTAACACGTAACACGTAACACGAATATATCCTGACTAAACTAGTAAGGTTAGTTGACTTTAGCGAGACACAGTGTTAAAATCCTTGTATATTATTAGATATTTTTATCTAAAAAGGAAAAACAATGGCTCAGGTCTGTCCGATTATCTTCCGTCAAATCGACGGTACGATCACCCGTCTTAATGCGCTGTCGGTCTTTTTACTGTTGGTTCTGTTCATTTTTTGGCCGAACCCTTTGATCCTGCTTTTTTTGGGCATTGATTTTATGATCCGTCTTTACGGCAATAAAAGTTTCAGTCCGGTCTTCCAGACCTCGAAAGTTCTGAAAAAGCTCTTCGGTTTTAAATCGGAGATGACCGATGCCGGTGCGAAACGTCTGGCTGCCCACTTCGGTCTCTTCTTTGTTTTTGTCACTTTAGTGTCCTCTCTGGCAGGAGTGAACATTGTGACCTATGTGACAATTGCCATCTTTCTTTTGTGTCTTGGGCTGGAACTTCTTTTCAACTACTGTATCGGCTGCAAGATCTACTATATCTACCGCAAGTTTGTGCCGGAGCATCTCTAATGGCCGGTATCTCCACGCGTGGTGTCTATGGCCTGGCGGCGATGCATGTGTTGAGCCATGCCGCCCATAACCGTGCGATGCAGATCAAAGAGATCGCCGCGATGACACAGGTCTCACACTCCTACCTCGAGCAGCTTCTATCGGCACTTCGAAAAGGCGGGCTCGTGATAAGTATACGGGGGGCCAGCGGCGGCTATAAGCTTGCCCGTCCGGCACACGAGATCAATGTCCTTGAGATCATAGAGGTCCTGGAAGGGGCATTCTGCAAAATGGAAGGCAATGTCGGCGCCAGTGTGATACTGGAGTATTTCTGGGCGGATATTCATGAGAAAGTCAAAGGACTTTTTGAGCTTAAGCTCTCTGAACTCGATCAGGCATTCCAGCCGTATCACTATAATATATAATATGATATATAAACAGTAACAGGAGTTATCGGACAATCTTTTGCTATTTTCAATTCCTATTTAGTTTGCTTATAGTACTTTAAAGAGCATAAAGCAGGAAAGATGATCTATGAGCAATTACGAAACACTACTACTCACCATCATAGCCATAATGTTAGTATGGAACATCTACTCTTTTTTGTATACAAGACGATGTCCGAAATCAAAATTGACTGACTCGAGAGCCGAGAGCCTGATGAACATGCTCAACCAATATGCCCAACGCACACGTAAAAAAAAGCAGAACAGTGATTTCGAGTTTTCCAGCATCGATGTACAGATCCCGACAAAAGAACACCCGAAATTCAGCAATCTGCGCGCCGTTGACGAAATGGGGCTGAGTCAGGAAGAGGCCGATGCACTTGTGTTAGAACTTGTAAAAGCGATAGAGTCGGAGATCCCGCGTATTGAAAAAGCCCTGAAGGCACGTGAGCTTATAACGCTCGAAGAGATCGTACATAAGATCACCGGGAGTTCATCAACGCTTGGTTCCGGCGGGATCTCCTCTGCATTGATCAGTTTTTATACGGCCGTGCAGCATCACGATGATATGAATAAACTGCAGATCCACCTGGAAAATGTCAAGTACTATCTCTCCCGTTTGAAAGAAGACAGAATCACAGGCAAAAGTGTGGCAGATCTTTGAGTGTTACGATGCTGCCTCTGAAATCAGGGCCTTTACAATAACATAACTATAAAAAGTGTAGAATAGTATCTTTACAAAAGAAAATGATTATCTTGGCTCATCTGAAAGCCAAAACCTTGATTTTTTGATTTACGCTAGCTAAGGTGAAATGTGGCGAAAAAAAACAGACAACTCGATCATGACGACACGCTTTTCGAACAATTGGATTTTGACAGACTCAAAGCCGAACTCAATGTAGAGATGCTGGCAAAACAGCAGGCAATGTCCGGAAAACCGCCATCTGAAAGTGTCAGTCCCGATGCCAATGAGCAGAAGATTACCAACTACTTCAGCGAGATACTCTCTCAGGTCAAGCAGGAGATCTTTAAAAAGGTCGCTTCGTATGAGCACATGGCGATGCGTGTCAATGACATTACTACGACGCTCAGCGAAGCCAAATATGCGAGCGAAGAGTTTTTACAGAATATCACGACCTTTAAAGAGAGTGCCAAACAGCGCATCAAAGATCTCAAGCATGAGCTCAATATCAAAAAAAACGATCTGAAAAATTTCAAGATCGCCAATGCCCTGAGCAGAGAAGCCTCCTACCCAAGCTCCAAAATACTCTATATCGGCATCATCATGCTGATCCTCCTGAGCGAGACGATGCTCAATGCCTATTTCTTCGCCAAAGGCAATGAACTTGGCCTTATCGGCGGTGCCGCACAGGCACTGATCATCTCGGTCATCAATATGACGCTCGCTTTTTTCCTGGGCAGTTTTTTAGTCAAGCGGCTCAATCTTGTCACCTTGAGCGCATTCGCAAGATACGCCGTTATTTCGGCTTTGACCTTTTCTGCGGTACTCATCCTGTTTTTCAACCTTCTGGTCGGGCATCTGCGTGTGCAGCTCGGTATCGATCCGGAAAATGCCTATGTCAACTCCATTCTCGCTTTTCAGGAGAACCCTTTCGGCCTTTACGAGTTCGACTCTCTCATTCTGGTCCTGGTCGGTCTGCTCTCTTTTCTTATCGCCTTTACCG
>CAZNQJ010000245.1:0-3661 GCA_964575205.1 uncultured Campylobacterales bacterium
GACTTTTTTAGTCTCGTTAAAATCAATACCGTACGCTTTTAAAAAGCTTGTTATATCTTCTGTGCAACATGTACCTTTCGGATTGGACTTCTCACAAAACGATTTTCCTTCAGAGATGATCGCCTTCATTTTTTTAGCGATATCCGGTTCGTTCTTCTCTATCATCGCTATAACATCCTCTTTCAACAGCTTTCAGCAGTAACACAACGGTGTCTTGGGGTCATCATTTTTAATAGTAATTTTTGATTTGACATCTGATTGGGAAAATGTTTCACTGCCGTCATTAGAATAATATACGGTATCGCATTTAGGATTACTGTAGAAATTAAACGCATCCAGACCTAGTTTCATACTATCCCGAGCTTCTTTTTTTAATTGCGATTTTATCGTTATCGCATCGACATTACTGCCACTTTTACCACAGTGCGGACAGATCTGTGTTGTCTCTTCTTGTGCTGCACATCCGCATGACGCTGTCTCTATTTTATGGGTGAAAATCATTATTTCCTCTTTTAATCTAAAGTTATCTCCATATGACGTAACTTATCCGAAAAAGGTTGCAACCTTTTTAATATTTATATCATTTTTCGTTCCATCTCTCCTGAGATGGAATGCAGACAGCAATATTAAGGATCAATAGGCTGTATATAGATTCGGTATCGAGTGCAATTAGGAACGAATTTATATTGGTAACCTGATCTCTTGAGTGCGTAATTCATGTGTCTATTCTTAATTATTTACATATACTGTATACAATGAAATAGTTATACTAACAGAATGCAGAGTACCAATTTTTACAAAGCATGTTTAATTTAAATAGGAGTGATTTATGTCAAAAAATATATCGGACCATTTAGTAGCAATGCTTGTAGAAGCAGGTGTAAAGAGAGTTTATGGGGTAACCGGTGACAGTTTAAACCCTGTAAATGACGCTGTACGAAGAGATGGCAGACTCCAATGGATACATGTCAGACACGAAGAAGCCGGAGCCTATGCGGCTTCCATGGAAGCTGAGCTGAGTGGCATCGGCTGCTGTATGGGAAGCAGCGGACCCGGGCATGTGCATTTGGTCAATGGGCTCTATGATGCCAACAGAGCTGAAAACCCTGTTATTGCTATTGCCTCGACCATTCATACCGAAAAAATGGGTCTGGACAACTTTCAAGAGACAAGGGTAGAACCTCTATTTCAGGATTGTTCGAAATATGTATTCCAGGCCAATACACCCAAACAAGCCATCAATGGCATACAGACTGCAATCCAGCATGCCATCAGCAATAAGGGGGTTGCCGTTCTGGGGCTTCCGGGCGATGTGGCTGCAGCCGAAATGGAGTCTGTGCACTCTTCCAATAAAAACTTCTATACGCAACCGAAAATAATTCCAGGTCAGAAAGATCTGCTTCAACTTGCGGATATCATCAACTCCCATGAAAAAGTGATGCTGTTTTGCGGACATGGGTGTCGTTATGCCGTCGATGAAGTCATGCAGCTGGCAGAAATGCTGAAGTCACCTTTGGGGTACAGTTTTAGAGGAAAAATATTTTTTGAACGTAAAGAAAATCCCTATGCCGTTGGATTAAATGGACTTTTGGGCAGCAAAGCGGGTTTTGACGCCATGCACGAAGCCGATCTCCTTTTGATGTTGGGTACAGATTTTCCCTACAGTGAGTTCCTTCCCGAAAAATCTACAATCATTCAAATAGATACGAAGCCTGAAAAATTAGGGCGTAAAGCTAAAGTAGACTACGGCTACTGCGGTGATATAAAACCAACGCTGCAAGAGCTGATGCCACTGGTTGATGTAAAAACCTCCACTGATTACCTTGAGAAAATGCATTCATTACATCAAGAAATTGCAACCATATATGAGAGTTATGTAGAAGAGAAGGGATCTGAACAAAACATTCACCCCGAATACGTTGCCTATCTGGTGGACAGATTGGCAGATGACGATGCCATATTTACGGTTGACACAGGTATGAGTGCCGTATGGGCTGCACGCTACCTGAAAGCAGGTAAAAACCGCTACCTGACCGGGTCGTTCAACCATGGGTCGATGGCGAATGCGATGCCGATGGCCATCGGCGCGGGACTGTCACATCCCGAGCGACAAACGATCGCTTTTTGCGGTGACGGCGGTATCTCCATGCTTTTGGGCGACTTGATGACGATCAGCCAATATCAGATTCCTGTCAAGATCATCATTTTTAACAATCGGACTCTGGGCATGGTAAAGCTTGAGATGCGGGTACAGGGCTATGTGGATTGGCAAACCGATATGGTAAATCCTGACTTTGTAAAACTGGCGGAATCCATGAACATTGCAGCATGGGAAGCCAAAGAGTCCACTGAAGTGGAACAAGCTCTCTTAAACGGGTTTAAGCATAACGGTCCTGCGATTATCAACATTTTCACAGATCCTAATGCTCTGGCAATGCCGCCTTCCATAAATTTTGACCAAATGAAAGGTTATGCCGAGTCCATGACAAAATTAATGCTGAATGGAAAATTTGCAGACATAGTCGATACAACCAAGAGTGATGTGAAATACTTACGAGAGTTATGGTAATAGACAATGAAGACAGCTGTTAGATTTACAATAGTGGCACTACTGATTTTTGTTGTACTTATAGGTGTATTTATATGGCCTTTGCCCGGTATTGCCGCTCTTGCACTCTTGTTTTCGTTGATCGGATTTTACGATCTATTTCAGAAGCAACATGCGATACTGAGAAACTTCCCTCTCATTGGTCATATACGCTACTTGTTGGAAATGATTGGTCCAGAACTGCATCAATATTTCGTGGAATCAGATACCGATGGAAAACCCATTAATAGAAACCATCGCAGTTACATATATGAACGAGCCAAAGAGCAAAGCGAAACACACCCCTTTGGTACGGAGCTCAATATAGATGATGACAATTATAAATGGATGCAACACAGCATCTATCCTGCCAGAAAAATGGAAACACCGCCAAGAGTTGTTATTGGCGGAAAAGGTTGCCGACAACCCTACAGTGCCAGTCTTTTCAATATTTCAGCCATGAGTTATGGTGCTTTGAGCAAAAATGCAATCAGAGCGCTGAACCTCGGTGCAAAAGCCGGTAACTTTTTTCACGATACCGGAGAAGGGGGCATTTCGGAGTACCACCTGCAAGGCGGAGATCTGGTGTGGGAGATCGGTACAGGCTATTTTGGATGCCGAACAACTGACGGTAATTTTGATGCAGAAAAATTCAAAGAAAAAGCGAATTTGAAGCAAGTGAAAATGATTGAGATAAAAATTTCACAAGGAGCAAAACCCGGACACGGTGGTGTACTTCCCGCAGCTAAGAATGATGAGGAGATAGCTGAAATCAGAGGGGTGCCGCCCCATACCGATGTACTTTCTCCTCCCGGGCACTCAACCTTTAATGATGCCGATGGATTATTACATTTTGTTGAGCGACTAAGAAAATTGTCTAACGGGAAACCTGTCGGTTTTAAGCTGGCTATAGGCAGCAAGCAAGAGTTTATTGAAATATGTGAAAGAATGGTGCAAACTGGCATAAAACCCGATTTTATAACCGTAGATGGTGCCGAAGGGGGCACGGGTGCCGCTCCGATAGATTTTTCAAACTATGTAGGTATGCCTTGGGAAGATGCTCTGATTTTTGTT
>CAZNQJ010000246.1:0-3660 GCA_964575205.1 uncultured Campylobacterales bacterium
AGGCATCTTCACCCAGACTTTTAAGCCGCTTGACGACAGCGCCGATATTCGCAAAGGTGTCGCCGCGGTAGACTTCGCAGCCCTTCGGATCGGTCTGCGCTATATTCTCGGCAAGCGTCTTCAATGCGTCACGGTCTCTCTCCATAAAAAAGATCTTTTTGGCCCCTCTGCTCAGTGCTTCGAGCCCGATCGAACCGCTGCCCGAAAAGAGCTCGACAAAATTGGCATCGATGACCTCAAACTGAAGCGTATTGAAAAAAGACTCCAGAACGATGCTTTTCGAACTGCGTGTCGTCTCCATCGAAGGGAGTTTCAGCGTCTTGCCCTTGTATTTCCCGGCAACGATCTTCTTGGTAAAGTGTTTTGACATAGATTATAATCCTAAATAGTGTTGTATGCTGTACTGCAGGTCTTCATCGACATCTTGATCCAGGAGCCAGCGAAGATAGCCGGCATCATTCATCGCGACCTCTTCGAGGTAGTGCCCCTTGTATTTGCCGAAATTGAACCGCTTGATCAGAACGGGCACGATGCTCAGCTCCTGCAGCTTCGCATCATCCGCCATCTCATTGAGATAGCGGTGAAGCAGCATCACATGGAAGGCATCGCTGAGGGCACTGTGGGCTGCGATGGCAAGACCCAGCCTCTGCGCTTCTTCGACTTCGGAGCGGTAGAGCCCCAATTCGTAGCGCAGATACTGCAGCGAAAAGTTGTCGATCTCATCGATCAGATGTCTGGAACACTTCAGCGTATCGATGATGCCGCCCTGCCAGAGAAGCCCCTCTTTAGCCAGCATGGCAAGCTCAAAACCGATATTGTGGGCGACAAGCGTCGTCTCGGCATGGTTATGCGCCTGTAAAAAGAGAGCGGCCTCCGAACGGCTGAAAGCAGGTGCCTCTTTCACCATCTCGTTGGTGATGTGGTGAACGGCCATCGCTTCAGGCCTGATCTTGCGAAAAGGGGTGATCAGCTCCTCTATTGTCTGCCAATGCCCGCTATTGTCGGCCAGAATGCCGATCGAGCAGATACGGTCGGCCTCTTCCAGACCTGTTGTCTCAACGTCAAGATAGATCAGCATCACTCTATTTCTCAGCCTTTGGAACTCTTTCCAGCATACCGTAATAGTGTTCCAGCGTACGGAAGCTCTTCTCAAAACGCCATGCAATAATAAAATGGATGATCGTCTCGCGCAGTTTTTCATCCACCTTCTCGACACGTCCGTAATAGCCGAGCGAGATATTCCTGTTTTTAACCTTGGCCTCTTTGTCGTATTTGATACCGATGATCTGAAGGTATTTGCCCTCTTTGATGGTGCCGATATCCTCCTGGCTCAGTGAAATACCGGAGAGGTTGATCGCTTTAAACTCAAAGATCTCGTTAAACGCACCGACCTTCGCGGCAAGCTCCAGAGTCTCAAAAAGGAGCGCGAGTGTGCGCAGGTTCTCTTTACGTGCCAATTCGTAACTGGATATCTTGGACGTCAACTCTTTTAACCGGTCTAATGCTGAGCTCACATCTCTCCTTTAGAATATCCTTAAATATTTGTCTCTATATTATACCAATTGAAGCTTCTGAAAATCTATGGCACCGCTGTAAATCCCGTGCAATTACAGCGCTTGGAAGAGATTTTTGGGCAAGGTAGCCCGAGAGTGCTCTCTTTGCAGCGTCGTAAATTTTCAATCGTCCCTGCTTTTACCTGCGATAAACCAACTCTGCCTTATACTTACGCAATTAAAACAAGAGAATGCAATGGACTATTTAGAAATCACCGGCCCTGCGAAGCTTAAGGGCACTGTAAAGATCTCAGGCGCAAAGAACGCTGCTTTGCCGCTCATTGCTATGGCACTGTTGGCCAATAACACCGTCAAGATCGGCAACATGCCCTCCGTCGTCGATATCAAGACACTTTTGAAACTGGTTGAAAACCTGGGCGGTACCTTCTCGTTCAGCGATGCGAATACGGTGGAGATAAACACCTGCTGTCTCACCAACACCAAAGCGACCTATGAGATCGTCAAAACGATGCGCGCCTCTATCCTGGTACTCGGTCCGCTGCTTTCGCGCTTCGGCCACTGCGAGGTCTCGCTGCCGGGCGGCTGTGCCATCGGCCAGCGTCCGATCGATCTGCATCTTAAAGCATTGGAGCAGATGGGTGCAAAGATCACGATACACGCCGGTTATGTGCAGGCTGAAGCGCCGGAGGGTCTTAAAGGTGCACACATCATCTTTGACAAGATTACGGTGACGGGAACGGCCAATGTGGTCATGGCTGCCGCACTGGCCAAAGGAAAGACCTCCATCACCAACGCAGCCCGCGAACCCGAGGTGGTACAGCTTTGTGAGGTGCTTAAAAACAGCGGGGTTGCCATCGAAGGGATCGGTACATCGGAACTTATCATTTACGGGACCGGAGGGCAGCTTGTTGACATCAGCCCCTTTGATGTCATCCCCGACCGCATCGAAGCGGGAACATATCTCTGTGCTGCTGCTATCAGCAACTCGACCGTCACCCTCGAAAATGTCCGTCCGGACCATCTTGAATCCGTTACCGGCAAATTGGAGGAGATGGGCTTTGCACTTGATATCAGAAGGAACAGCATGACCATTCATCCGGCTGATCACATCAAACCGGTGACCATTATAACCCAGGAGTACCCGGCTTTTCCGACCGACATGCAGGCGCAGTTCATGGCATTGGCGACACAGGCGAATGGGACGTCAACGATTGAAGAGAGACTCTTTGAAAACCGTTTTATGCATGTGAGCGAGCTTCAGCGCCTAGGCGCAGAGATCAAACTCAACGGCCATGTCGCCACGGTCTTCGGACCTTCAAAACTCTCCGGAACCGACGTTATGGCAACGGACCTGCGTGCGTCAAGCGCAATGGTGATCGCGGCCAATATCGCTGAGGGCATAACACAGGTGCACCGTATCTACCATCTCGACCGCGGGTATGAGAACCTTGAAAAGAAGCTGGGTGTCCTGGGCGCGAATATCACCCGGAAAAAAGAGTAGCATAGTAGATTATAAAAGAGGGCAATACCCGCCAGAAGGGAGAGCCGTCTCAAGCGTCAATTGTCGGTGAAGATCACCATCTCGTAATGGCTGCGTTTTGTAACCAGCGATTTTTCCGGCGGGACAGAACCGGTACTGCGGGCTACCGCAAGGGCATGGCGAAGTTCGGCGATCTCTTTTTCCATCTCTTCCATCTGTATTTTCAGACGCAGCGCCACGTCGACACCGGCCAGGTTCACACCCAGTTCGCGGGTCAGACGCAGGATCATCTTGATACGATCGATATCGCGCTGCGAATAGAGGCGGATACGGCCGTCCGAACGCGAAGGCGTAATAAGGTTCTCACGCTCATACTGGCGCAGTGTCTGGGGATGTATATCCAAGATCTTCGCCACAATACTGATCAGGTAAACAGGCTCATCGTAATGGTGCATAATCTTTTCCTTCTTTCTTTCTTTTACTGTTTAGGCAATTTTTCTTTCATCATCTCAACCAGCGTTTTATCCAACTCGTCCACATTAGGCAGGACGATGTTCGCTATGAGGTAGAGATCGCCTTTTTGATGGGTCTTGCGATTGACAACACCCATCTCTTTAACGCGGAAACGCTGACCGTTCCTGGTGCCCTGCGGCACTTTAAGCGTAA
>CAZNQJ010000247.1:0-3643 GCA_964575205.1 uncultured Campylobacterales bacterium
CCTTGTCAAAAAAGCTCTCCGAGAGGTAGGTGTGCAGCAGGGTCTCCAGATCGATCTTGGGGCGGGTCACCTCGCGGATCACCTCCAGGAAGGAGGCCGGGATGTTGCCCTGCTTCTGCGCCGCGCCGAGGGCCTGAACGATCAGGGTGTCGAGCGACTCCTGCGCTGCTTCGGCATCGCCCTCGTTCTCTATGAGGTCAAGCTTCTGCTCTTTGGGGTTCTCCTCGTCGGGTGTCCCCTCGCCCTCCCTGTTCTCCTGGTAGAGCGTGTTGTAGACCTCTTCGACGCTCCTGTCGCGGAACTTCTCGAGCATCACCTCCTCTTCGGGGCGCATGCCCACCCGCTCGAAATCGCTCAGCAGCAGGTTGATGACGATGTCGCTGCTGCGGTTCCAGACCTTGTGGTCGCGCGCCCCCATCCGAAATGCGTGCTTGAGCAGGATGTGCAGCAGGGTGTGGGCATACTGGTACTTCAGCTGCGCCTCTTCCATCTTCTCCGCCATCGCCGTATCGACGAAGATCGCCATGCCGTCGGTCTCCAGCGCCTCATGGGGGTTCTTGCCGAAATGCATCGGCAGGGAGAGCGCCAGTACGCTCAGAAAGGGGTGGTCGAAAAGAAACTGGATGCGTACCTTTTCGAGACGGTCAGATAATGTAGTCGCCATATTTCGCCAGCCATGCGTCAAAAGCGCTGAATGTCGCAAGCGACTCGTCCTTGACGATGACATCTTTGATCAGCATCACGCCGAACTCGGTCGGCAGGGTCTCGCTGAAAGCGAAGAGGTGCTCTTTGTGGAGGTCCGAGCCGTCAAAATACTCGACCAGGGCCGAGACAAGCGCGTAGAGCAGTGCCGGCTGGTTCTTGATCTCGGGGTAGTGCCCCTCGTAGATGGCGGCAATGTCGGGAAGCTCTTCGTAGACCTTGACGTAGGAGGTGAACTCGATGCCGGCGCTGTAGCCGATGGTGCCGTAGATGATCGGCGTGATCTTGAAAATATCGCTGCTCTTTTTCAGGATGTTGGAGAGCATGTGGTAGCTTCTCGGGGTCGCGAAAGCCGGATTGGCGTCGTCTTCGACCACCGGGTCGGTCGAGAGCAGGTCGGGACGGAAACTCAGAAAGCCGATGACGAAGGGGTGCAGCTTCGCTTTGATGGCGAAGAGCTTGAAGTCCTCGAAACGGGCCTGCACATGCAGGTGCACCATGCGGTTGGCCAGCGGTGTCGGCAGGCGGAAGACGACCCCGCGGTCGCTGACGCGGTTGCCCGCGCAGAGTATGCGCCACTCCTTCGGCAGTTCGTACTCCCCCATCTTGCGGTTGAGCACCAGCTGGTAGATGGCGGCCTGCACCGACGGCGGCGCCGAGTTGAGCTCATCGAGGAAGAGGATCCCTTTCGAGTCCGGGTCTTTCGGGAAAAAGACCGGCGGCATCCAGACGGTCTGGTCCCCTTTGATCGAGGGGACCCCGCGCAGGTCGACCGGGTCCATCTGCGAAAGGCGCACATCCACCAGCTCCAGGTTGTTCTTTTCCGCGATGTCCGCCACGATATAGGACTTTCCGATGCCGGGGCTGCCGTGAATAAAGACCGGCGTGTCGCTCTCGATCAGCGTATTGAGGTGGGTATAGAGTTCGGTCGTTGAGATCGAAGGTGTCGTCATCTATCTGTTCCTTTTATTTGAGACGCCATTGGAACAGAGTCCCGTCGGCCTGTCTTTGCACCTTTGGTGCTCTTGTATCTTTCGGTCAAACTCATGCGCTCAACTCCTGCATAATGCATTTGAAACAGGTGGCCTGGTCGTCGCAGGTGGCGCAGGCGGGTGCAACGGCACCGATGCAGTCGTAGAGGTACTTTTTCCAGAGCTTCTCTTTGGGTTTCTGCTTTGCCAGTCCGGGGAAGTTGCGCATCATGAAGCGCCCCATCTCGGTGCGGCTTTTGAAACCCAGGTCCTCGTAGAGGTGGTTCATCTCCAGCGAGGTGCGCGCTACCAGCGGGGCAAGGACCATCGAGGCAAAGCCGTTGACCGCATACGAAGCGAGCAGCATTCTGATATCGTCGTACATTATTTCGTGTTCTGTTCTCATATCTCCATCTCCACTATTTTTCCCATTGTGATCTCGGCCACTTCGACGCCGAAGGCAAAACAGCTCTCCAGCTCCTCTTCCGTCGGGATCAGTTTGATCTTGAGCGGCGCGACCGGCAGCCTGAACTTGAGCCAGCGCATCCGGTCATGCAGCATCTCCGGGGCCTCGCCCGTCCAGCCGTAGGAGCCGAAAGAGGCCCCGACCTTGCCGACGCTCTCAAGGTAGGCCATACAGGCAAGCAGGTCCCAGGCCGGTTTGACCGCATCGCCGTTGATCGTAGGTGATCCGACGATGATGCCGTCGGACTCCTCGAGCAGGTCGATCATATTGCGCTCTTCGAGCGAGGCCAGGTCGTACATGCTCGCCACGATCCCCTCGACCGAGTCGGCACCCTCCATGATCTTCTCCGCCATCTTCTGCGTGTTGTCGTAGCTCGACATATAGAATACGGAGAGCATCTTTTTGCCGAACTGATGCTTTCTGAACTTCTCTTCGCTGCTCCACTCTGCGTACTTGTCGATATAGAACTGTGGTTCGGAGCGCAGCACCGGGCCGTGAAGCGGGGCGATCAGGCTGATATCGAAACGCTTGTACAGTTCGAGCGCCTGCAGCACATACTGCTTGAAGGGGCGCATGATATGGTCGTAGTAGTACTTGAATGCGTAGCTGAAGTCACCCACTTCGTCATCGAAGAGGCGCTCGTCGTAGTAGTGGCTGCCGAAGACGTCCCCGCTGAAGAGGATCTTCTCTTCATGCAGGTAGGAGCTCATCGTGTCGGGCCAGTGCAGGAAGGGGGTGCTCAGGAACTCGATCGTTTTGTCGCCGAGCGAGATCACTTTGCCGGTGTTGGCCACCTCGAAAGGGATATCGGTCTTGACCAGCCCCTTGAGCATCATCACCGCCCGTCCGGAGATGATCAGTTTTGCCTGCGGCGCACGGGCCATCAGTTCGATCAGGGCGCCGGAGTGGTCGGGCTCAAGGTGGTGCAGCACGATGTACTTGATCTCATCATAGTCGCAGAGGAGTTCAAGGCGCTTGAAGAACGCCCCCGAAAACTCCTTTTTGACGGTATCCATCACCGCCACACCCTCGCTGCCGCGGACGAGGTAGCTGTTATAGGAGCTGCCGTTCGCCGTTTTCATGATGATGTCAAAGGTGCGGATCTGCGGATCGAAAGCCCCGATGAAGTGGACACTCTCCGAGATCGCGGTTACGGCACCTAGCATTGCAGCCCGTACGAGATCACGACCTCGCCCTCTTCGCAGAGCACACGGCACTGGCACATCAGCCGCAGTTGGCTGACGTCACCGCCAAGCATCTCGAGCGCCCGCAGCTCTTTATCCGTCTTTGTATTGAGAAGCTCCATCCCTGATCTGACATGGGCAACACAGGTCGTACAGTCACCGACCCGGCAGCCGAACTCCATCGATGCACCGGTCCTGAGCGCGACATCTCGCAGCGTCGTATCTACTGGAACCTTGACTCTGATATTGTCGTTCTGAAGAAAAATCGTCACCATAAAATTTCCTTGTTATACAAGGGGTAATGCAATTTCTGTTCCATT
>CAZNQJ010000248.1:0-3639 GCA_964575205.1 uncultured Campylobacterales bacterium
CTTGCAAATCTCAAAATATACCATCTAAACCGCATTTCTTGAAATTCTTTTGCAGAAAACCAGCCTGGAACATAAGAAATGCCATAAGGAACAATCGTATCGTCTTCACATAAAATGTGGCTTAAAACCTTGATTATGAAAAAGAACAGAAAAGTACAGTTGGCAGGTATGATCTATTTTACTTTTGCAACTTTTTTTTACGCGGGGTGAAGCAGGGGGGAGGGGTAAACAGAGGCAACGTATTTTACGGCTGCCGCGCTTACCCCTGCAAGCCGTCTGCTCTGTGAACGGGGAATTTGTTATAGGGTTTTCTCTTCCTCGTGTTTATGGATGAGGTGACCGTGCCAGAGCCAGCCGATCAGGACGCCCGTGGCAAGACCTATCAGCAACAAGACCGCCCGGGGCAGGGAGAACGACCAGAAGAGAAACTGAGTCTCGACAAAAGCCAGGTTCTGGACGATGAAGAGCAGGGTGATCCCGGCCAATATAAACATTAGAATCTTTTTCAACTGCATAACAACGCCCTCTGATGATCAGGATCTTTCCCTGTATGATAGCATCTTTCTTCGTCCCCATGATTTTGACATTCCGGCAACAGGGTACCGATTCAAATCAATATTATTTCCCCGAAATATCTGGCTTTATCCAACACAAGGCTACCCGCTTTGGAGTGTATACAACAGAGTGTGTCCCAATTTTATGGACGCAAACCCGTAAGAACCGCTTCTAACTGTCTTCACCTTACCGAACATTAATTAAAACAAAAGAAAACATTATAGTTAAAAATATTTCAGCGTTCTAAAGATAAACAATCACGAATAAGCGTTATACTATTTGCGCAAGCCTTTGTAATTGATAAAACTTTTATCAGTAAGGAGATCATTAGTTATGGCAACTAATACATTAAGAAAAAGTAAGCTCTCCCCATTTTTTATAGCTCAGCTCCTTGGGCTGTTGGTACTGCTTTCCACTGTGCTGGCGGATGAAAAGCTGGGTGTGGAAGAACACCCTGCCGGAGAGGTGCCTCTGGACGTACCGTTTCTGGATGAAACGGGCAAGCGCGTGACGTTCGGGGAGATCATGGACGGCAAACCGGCCATTCTGACGCTGAACTACTACGGCTGTCCCGGCCTTTGCACCCCTCAGCTCAACGACCTGGCTCAGAATTTGACACGGGTAAAGCTCTCGGAAAACAGGGACTACAAGGTCATCACCCTGAGTTTCAACCCCAACGAGACACCCGAGGATGCAGCCAAGAAGAAAGCGAACCTGTTGGCGTCCATGCAGCGGCCCTATGACGCCGCGGCCTGGAAATTCCTCACCGGTACGGAGTCGGATATCCGCAAGGTGACAGAGAGCGTAGGGTTTTACTATGAAAAGCAGGCCGGTCAGGGCGGCATGGTAGAGTATATCCATCCGGCAGTGCTGGTGGCGCTCTCTCCGGAGGGAAAGATCACCCGCTACCTTAATGGCGTGCAGCAACTCCCTTTTGATATCCAGATGGCCCTGATGGAGGCGTCGCAGGGAACGGTGCGGCCCACCATTGCCAAGACGCTGCTGTTTTGCTTCGCCTACGATCCCAAAAACAAGACCTACGTCTTTGCTCTAGAGAAGGTGGGTGCCATTGTACTGTCGCTGATTCTGGCCGGATTTTTTCTTTACCTGGTGCTGACCGGGCGGAAAAAGGAGTCGTCGGAGCAGAATGATGCCTAGTTTCTACCACGAGACCAACACCGTTTTCGGAACGCACCGCAACCCTGTGCTGCAGTGGATCTTTACGACCGACCACAAGCGTATCGCCCTGTTGTACATGGGGGTGATGTTCACCCTGTTTTTCCTGGCCGTGAGCGCGGCGCTGACAATGCGTGCGGAGCTCTTTTATCCGGGACAGCAGTTTCTGGAACCGCACACCTACAACCAGCTCTTTACCTTTCACGGTGTGACGATGATCTTTCTGTTTATCGTGCCGGGAATCGCGGCGGCACTGGGAAACTTTGTGCTGCCGCTGATGATCGGCGCACGCGATCTCTCCTTTCCCCGGCTCAACCTGCTTTCGTGGTGGCTCTATGTGCTGGGGGTGGTGACAGCGCTCTCTTCACTCGTTACCGGCAACGGATTCGCCGATACAGGCTGGACCTTTTACGCCCCCTACAGCATCCGGACCGATGCGCATGTGCTCTCCACCCTGAGTGCCGCATTTATATTGGGACTCTCATCGATCCTGACAGGGCTCAATTTCGTGGTCACGATTCACCGTCTCCGGGCGCCGGGGATGAACTTTTTCAAGATGCCGCTGTTTGTCTGGGGGCTGTACTCCACGGCGTGGATCCAGGTGCTGGCAACGCCGGTAATAGGCATTACGCTGCTGCTGGTCATTTTGGAACGCACATTGGGGGTCGGCATCTTCGATCCGAGCAAGGGAGGCGATCCGCTCCTCTACGAACACCTCTTCTGGATCTACTCGCATCCGGCGGTCTATTTGATGATTCTCCCCGGATTCGGCATCGTTTCGGAGGTACTGCCGGTGTTTACCCGGCGGACCATCTTCGGGTACCGCTCCATCGCCATCTCCTCCGCCTCCATCGCCGGGATCGGCTACCTTGTGTGGGGGCACCATATGTTCACCTCCGGCATCAGCGACATGGCACGGGTCATCTTCTCGTTCCTGACCTTCCTGGTGGCAATACCCACGGGGGTAAAGATCTTCGACTGGGTGGCCACGCTTTATAAGGGTTCCATTGTCCTGGCTACGCCCATGCTCTGGATTCTGGGAAGCATCGTCAACTTTACAGTCGGCGGGCTTACCGGGGTGACCCTCGGCGCCCTCGGAGCGGACATCCATCTTCATGATACCTACTTCGTGGTGGCCCACTTTCACTACACGATCCTCGGCGGCGTGATCTTTATGTTTATCGGCGGGCTGCACTACTGGTATCCGAAGATCACCGGCAAGCTCTACAACGAGGTTGTGGGGCGGATCGCCTTCGGCCTCGTCTTCGTGGGGTTCAACGCCCTCTGGTTTCCTATGTTTATCGCCGGGTTCCTGGGCAACCCCCGGCGCTATTTCGACTATCTGCCGACCTTTGCTCCCTACCATCAGGTGGCCGGAATCGGGGGGCTGCTGGTGGCGGCGGGGCTGCTGACAGTACTTTTCAACTTCTACAGGGGGCTGAAAAACGGCAAAGAGGCGGGCCCGAACCCCTGGCGGGCAACGACGCTTGAGTGGCATATCCCTTCGCCGCCGCCGCTTGAGAACTTCTCCAAAATACCCTATGTGGATTTCGAGCCCTACGAATACGAAAAGGGTGAACCGGTAGTGCAGTTTGACGAAAATTTCAGGAGGGTACGCTGATGGAACAGGAGATGGCTTACGACATTCAGGGGGACCCGCATCCCGTCGCCGACTTTCATGACGATTATAACGGGGAAAAATTGGGATTCTGGGTCTTTTTACTCACAGAAGCGATGATGTTCGGTGCCCTTTTTTTGCTCTTTGCTATCTACTTTTACCGCCACACCGGGACCTTTGCCGCCTCTTCGGGTGATCTGAATGTCTGGCTGGGAGGAACCAATACGGTGATCTTACTGGTCAGCACCTACACGATGGGTCTTGGCACACTGATGATGCGCCGGGGAAAG
>CAZNQJ010000249.1:0-3626 GCA_964575205.1 uncultured Campylobacterales bacterium
TGCGCTGCAGCTCGATTCGGCATCCCTCTCGTCCTATCAGAGCATGGGGATCGATTTCGCAAAGCAGGTCAATGCCGTTATTCTGCTCAGAGACAGTGATATACTGAATGTCTATACGGCATTGACGCTGCGCTCGATCGACCAGAATATGACCACCCTTTCACTGCTTCATGAGAAAAGCAACCGTCGCAAGCTGCAGCTTTCGGGGGTAGACCATATCGTCTATTCGCAGGAGCTGATCGGACAGCTCTCGAAAGAGTACAGCGGCAGGCCGATCGCTTTTGAGACGATGAGTATGCTGCGCGCCGGTGATTCCGGCACCGCGATGGAGGAGATCGTCGTCGATGCGCGTATACTGCGCAATTTCAGCACGGTCGGCGATCTGCTGATACGCCGCTACCGTCTGCTGTTGATCGGCGTCGCAAAATCGAAGGCGGAGGGGTTCATCTTTAACCCTACACCCGATACCGCAATCGAAGAGTGCGATATCTTGATCGTTGTGGGCGAACACTCGATGATAAATGAATACAAACTTTTTATCCACTCAGGGCGGCAACGATGAAAATATATGACGTTGTCGTATTCGGCTATGGCGAGTTTGCCAGAGAGATCGTCCATCAGGTCAGGGAAACGTACCGCAGTGTCGTGGTCTATACCCTTAAAGAGGCCTCTGTCGAAGAGGCTGAAAAAGATGGCATCGATGCGAAACTGTTCGATCTTGACGATAAATGGGACGATTTTAAAGATTACAATATGAAAGAGGCCCTCTTTATCTGCGCATTGGAGGACGATGCGTCAAATGTCTATTTGACGATCGGCCTGCGTGACGGCCTGCGTGATGTTCGTCTTGTCGCGCTGGCGTCAACACAGGAGCATGCCTCCAAGCTCCGTCTGGCCGGTGCGAACAAGGTGATCTCGAAGCTGCAGGTGACGGCGGACGTTATCATCGAAGTGCTGGAGAAACCGATCGTTACACGCATTATTCAAGAGATCCTGAAAGAGGGAAGCGACTTGAAAACAGTGCAGATCACGCTTGAAGAGGGCTCCCCGCTTCTGGGACAATCCCTGTATGCCGTATCACTGCAGCAGGAGCGTGAACTGATCGTTCTGGCGGTGGTAGATGAGCAGATACAGACCCATTTTATTTTTACATCAAAAGGGCATAATCATAAGCTCAAAGCAGGGGATATTTTAGTCGTGATCGGATATGATGAATCTATTGAGAAACTAACAAGGAGCGTGGAGTGAAGAAGATAGGCGTTATCGGTGCAGGTAAATGGGGGCAGGCTCTCGCTTTTGCCTTCCGTCAGAATCCCGAGAATGAGGTCTATATTACGTCGCGAAAAAAGCGCAATATCGAAAATTTCATTCCGCTTGAAGAGATCTTGAAACTGGAGTATCTGGTGATGGCGATCCCGGCGCAGCAGGTGGCCTGTTGGCTGGACGAGCACTTCAGCTACAGCGGTCAAAAGGTTTTGGTGGCGGCCAAAGGGATCGAAGCCTCCAGCGGCCGTTTTCTCAACGAGATATTCGCAAAGCATATACCCGAAGCGTCCCTGGCCTTTCTCTCCGGGCCTTCGTTCGCGGCAGAGGTGATACAGTCGCTGCCTACCGCCCTGGTGATCAACTCCGGCAACGAAGCGCTCGCCGCCTCTTTCGCCGAATTTTTCCCCGCGTTTATCCGTACCTATGTCAGCAGTGATGTTGTGGGCGCGGAGGTGTCGGGCGCCTATAAGAACGTGATCGCGATAGCCGCCGGTATTTGTGAAGGGCTGAAACTGGGGCACAACGCCAGTGCCTCACTGATCTCCCGCGGTCTGATCGAGATGCGGCGTTTCGGCAAACACTACGGTGCGCAGGACGATACCTTCTTGGGTCTGAGCGGGGCAGGCGACCTCTTTTTGACAGCAAGCTCGACGATGTCGCGGAATTTTCGGGTGGGGCTGGGGCTTGCCGAAGGCAAATCCCAGGCTGTGATTCTCGAAGAGCTGGGCGAGGTGGCAGAGGGGATCGGAACGGCATATGCCCTCAATACGATCGCCCAGGAGAGAGAGATATACCTGCCGATCGCGGCGGAGGTCTATGCTATCCTGGAAGGCAAAGAGCCGCTCAAAAGCCTTAATGATCTTCTGACACACTAAGGACAGCGATGATACAGGAGCAGATACAGGCTAAAAAGATAGTATTTGCCCTGATATTGGCGCTTCTCTCATTTGCGCTAAGCTCCCTGTTGCTTACCTATGCGCAATCGGCGTTGATCGGATCACTGGTCCTGCTGGTGACGCTCTGGACCAATGAGGGACTCGCCCTCGGCGTTGTCTCGCTCCTGCCGATCGTGCTTTTCCCGAGCCTGGGTATCTTGACCACCAAGGCGACGACGCTCAACTATGCGCACCCCATCATCTATCTCTTTTTCGGAGGGTTCCTGCTGGCGATCGCTGTTGAGAAAACAGCGCTTCACAAATGGATGGCAGACAAGATACTGCAGCTGTTTCCCAACACGGCAAGCGGGATCATCTTCTCCCTCGTCATCACTTCGGGCCTGCTCAGTTCAATCCTCTCCAACACGACGACCACCCTGCTGCTGATCAGTATCGCGCTCTATCTCTCTGACAACCCCAAACTCAAACCCCGTTTTGCGCTTGCTATCGCCTATGGGGCCAGCATAGGGGGAATCCTGACACCCATCGGGACGCCGCCGAACCTGATCCTGCTGGGCGTGATGGAGGAGAAAGGGATGGAGAGTATCCCTTTCTTTCAATGGATGTGGATGGTCGCACCGCTCTCGGTCATGATGTTCATCGCGGTCGCCGCCGTTTTGAGCATCGGCGTCGGCAAGGTGCGGATAGAGAGCGAAGTGGTGCATGAAATGATGACAAAAGAGCAGAAAAAGGTGCTGTTTGTACTGCTCTCATTGATGGCGCTGCTGCTGCTCAATTCACCGATCAGACCCTACTGGGACGGGCTTGGCATGAGCGAACCGGTTCTTCTGCTCTCTGCCGGGCTTCTTCTGTTCGCCCCGCCGTTCAACCTGCTTGAGTGGATGGAAGACAAAAACAAGATTCCGTTTCGCATTATGCTGCTCTTTGGTGCCGGTTTTTCCATCGCAAAGGCATTTGATGAGACCGGTCTTGCCGATCAGATCGCCTTCTATATTGTCTCGATATCAGACCTGGCGCCGCTGCTGCTTCTTTTTGCCGTCGCGACGATCGTCACCTTCACGACGGAGGTGACCTCCAACACGGCACTGATCTCGATCATGCTGCCGGTGATCTACTCGGTGGCAGAGCAGACCGGCATCGACACCCGTCTCTTTATGATGGTGGCGACGCTCTGCGCAAGTTACGCTTTTATGCTCCCCATCGCGACACCGCCCAATGCCATCGCGATGTCAACGGGCGCGGTAAATGTGAAAATGATGGCGATGTACGGGCTGGTCTTTAACATTGTCGGTATCGTCCTCATCGTACTGATCGCAAACTTCTTCTGGAGCACCATTATTTGAAGCTTTAGCTGGGTCTGCCCCTTCGGGTATCAGCGCATCTTGTTCTATTAATCTTACTTTACTCTTCACTAAACATACATTTAGTATGTTTAGTTTGAGATATCGTACCGATGTACGCTGT
>CAZNQJ010000250.1:0-3624 GCA_964575205.1 uncultured Campylobacterales bacterium
TCTGCACAACACGCTTCTTCGCCTTTGCCTTTCTTGTACGCTCAGGAGCCTCTTCAACAACCTCTTCATCTGTTTTGGATCTTCCCGACAACAAGGGCAAGGAAGGCATCGAAAGACGGAAACTCATCTCTCTGATCGGCTGGCCCATCTCGCTGACACTCTTGTCTAAAATCATCACCATAGAGAGAACCAAAGACATCAGGAAGAAGACCCACACACCGAAGTAACCGATGTAGACAACGGTAAAATCCACAAAGTTGGCACCGAACATGCCGCGAAGCTCCCCGCTGCCGATGATCGCCTGAAAGATCTGAAGAGAGAAGAAGAGCAGGATATAGGCAACGCTCACCTCGATGCTTCGCATATCAAAGCGGCCTCGGCGATAGAGCGAGAAGAGACCAAAACCGAGAACAAAAAGGTAGATAAAAGAGATATAACCGAAAAGATGCTGGTTAAACGCAGCAAAATCAGCGCCAAAGCTGCCGATAACACCCGAGTCTCCAAGTATTGTTGCCATTGCCAGATAGAAAACAATACCAAAAAGTGAAATGAAAAGTGCGTCTCGTAAAATGGGAAAATCCTTATATCGCAGGGTTTTGAAAAAATGCCCTTGAATTAAATTAATTATGAGTATAGCAAAAAGAGTGCTTAAAGCGGCTTTTATGGGCGGATGGACAGAAAATTTTAAACAGTAAAATGGATGCTTCAGTGCATTACGGGGATCATTGCCGCAACAGAATAATGCAGAGTTTGTTTGTGAATTTTTACGTGGAAGCGTTGTTAATCAGTATCGATTTCAAGTGGTACCTGCGGGCGGACTTGAACCGCCACGACTTGCGCCAACGGATTTTGAATCCGTCATGTCTACCATTCCATCACGCAGGCTTGTTAATGAGGACGGGATTATAAATAGATTTTACTTAAAGTTGTGTAAATCTCAAAAATATTTATGCTCGACTATATAATGTGCCCTATAACGGACTACCGGCACCAATCCTTAGCCTTATGACCGCCGTCATAAGGGACGGCCAGTGCACTGTCGACAAGCATGCTGCCCAGATCTTTTCCGTCAACATAAACATCGGCTACGATACGAAAATATTTTCCGCGCTTCATATTTTGCAGCTCGACCTTCCTGGCACCGCGCAGTTGCGCTACGACAAACTGTTTTGCCCGGCGCGCAAGGATCTTCTCTTTTTGACACTGCGCACGCATTTCCGGCGTATCGATGCCGTTGATACGGATACCGATCCTGTTGCCGATAATCTCCGGATACCCTTCAAGGTTCACCCTGAAGGTATCGCCGTCGTAAATGCTGGTCACCTCGGAGACCACAGCCGACCCATATCGCTTGGTACTGATCGGCTCGGCATGAACTGAGAGGTGTAAAACAAGCAGAAACGACATGCTCTTAAAAACACGGTTAACATCGATCTTCATCTGGTGACACTGCCTTCTTGTAGGTTTATGGTATGATTTTGCACTAATGAGCCCCTTTGCGCAATGGATATTATGTGTCTAAAATTTTTCTTTTTCAGGTAGAGATTTTTTTTCTTTTTGTCTTGTTCTTCAACGGGTGTACAACGGCGGAAAAACACGCACCTGCTCCGCTGCCGCCGCCACAGGTCACAACGGCCTACCTTTTGGAGCATCGCATTATATCTTACGAGCCTAAGTACCAGGAAAAGGTCATCGCCACGCTCCCCTATGAGATAGTGCGCTTTGACGAAAGCTACCTGCTCTATCTTGTCGCACGCATACCTGATGAAAACAGAAGTGCCGTTTTTGTGAAGACAGAGCCGCACTACTACCTCTGGCTGGAGCGAAAGGCAGAGAGCTGGCGGGATTTTACGGAGGTCCACGCCGTGAAGATCGACTCCCTGCGGATCAATGCCCACTTCTCCGCTATACGAAAGGGGGTGTTCTACAAGGAGTATACGGTCGACTTTACCCTCGAAGAGCTTGAATATGTGCAGGACTCGGGCCTTGATCTTTTACTGATCAATCAAAACAACGACACCTCGGAAATTGCACTCCCGAGCCACTACGTCAAAGCCTTTTTGAAAATGGTTGAAACGCCTTCCGCTCCTGAATAGTGCTGACGCTTTTCAACGCTGAACGTCTCCGCGAACCGGACTCGGTTGAGTCGGTGCAGTAAACACAGAAGAAGCAGACTTCCAAAACCTTTTGTATATTTCCATCCATGTTTTCAATCCGCCAAAATTTTATTGGGGAGATGTCGGATACTTCAGAAATCAAGCTTAAGATGCTATTATTACAAATAAAAAAAAAGACAGATACCGAGGTGTTATGAAAGTTCTTATCGCCATTAGCGGCGCGAGCGGTGCAAGCCTTGGACTAAAGGCGCTTCGTGCCCTTCCGACAGCTGTTGAAAAGCATCTTATCGTCTCGGAAAATGCCCATATCGTCCTGGATAAAGAGGAGCGTGTCACACTGCATCAAGATGAAGCCATCTGGGCTTCTGTCGCATCGGGTTCATTCGGCATCGATGCGATGCTGATCATCCCCTGCAGCATGAACACGCTTGCAAAGATCAGCGTCGGCATTGCCGACAATCTGACGACACGTGCCGCCGCTGTCATGATCAAAGAGCAGAAAAAACTGCTTTTGGCGCCCAGAGAGATGCCCTTTTCTCCTATCGCTTTAGAGAACATGCTGAAACTCTCAAAGCTGGGTATCATTATCGCCCCGCCGGTAATGGCCTACTACTCGCAACAGGACAACCTGGAGAAGATGGAAGCGTTCATGATCGGCAAGTGGTTTGACCTTATCGGTATCGAGAATACTTTATATAAACGCTGGGACGGCAATGAAACAGACTAAAATCGCTCTTTACCCGGGTACATTTGACCCGATCACCAACGGTCATGTCGACATTATCAAACGGGCCTGCAATCTTTTTGACGACGTGGTCGTCGCGGTAGCCGATTCACGGGACAAGGGACCGATGTTCACGCTTGATGAACGCATTACCATGGTGACAGAAGCGGTCAAAGAGCTGCCGGGTGTCCGGGTAGTCGGTTTCGACAACCTGACCGTCGACCTTGCCCACTCCATCAATGCCGAGATCCTTATCCGCGGACTTCGCGCCGTCAGCGATTTCGAATACGAGCTGCAGCTGGGCTACCTGAACAATTCGCTCGACCCGAACATCGAAACGGTCTATCTGATGCCGAATCTCAAACACGCGTTTATCAGCTCCTCTATCGTACGCAACCTGTTAAAGTTTAACGGCAAGACCGACCATCTGCTTCCGGCTGAAGTGCAGAAGATCATCGGCGGGATGAAATCATGTACGTTGCTATAGAGGGGATCGATACAGCCGGCAAAAGCACGCAGATCTCGCGTCTCAGAGAGGCCTATCCCGATGCGCTCATCACCAAAGAGCCCGGCGGGACAACGATCGGGAAACGGATTCGTGAGATCGTCCTGGGCGGCGGTGTGCAGAGTGCCAAAGCGGAATTCCTGCTCTTTTTGGCCGATCGCGCCGAACATATGCAGGAGGTGATCAAGCCCAATCTAAACGGCATGATCATCTCGGACCGCAGTGCGGTCTCCGGCATCGCCTACGGTCCGGGCGTAACGACAGTGACGGACGAGTAC
>CAZNQJ010000251.1:0-557 GCA_964575205.1 uncultured Campylobacterales bacterium
TCGAAGCCAAAAGCACTGAGCGTTTCCACCACCGCGTTTTCATAGGGGCTCAGATCGAACTGCGGGTCGGGCTCAAGCAGTGAAAAATCCAGGTCTTCCGAAAACCGGGGCAATCCATACAGGATTCTTAATGCCGTTCCGCCGTAAAACACGGCATGTTTGAAAAAGCCGCCCTCATACAAACCCAGTAAAACGATCTCCTGGAGAATCTCGCGCAGTGCATCGTAACTCCCCTGCGCCGATGTAAGATCGTAGCGCTCCAGCATTTTGGCAAGCGCGGGATGGTTTTCACTCATAAAGTCTCCTTTTTGCGATCACGGCGGAAAGCGTTCGAAGGTTCTTGGAACGATACGCCGCTGCGATGGTCAGGATCAGCTCCGGATCCAGTTCCATTGGCAGATCCAGCCGCAGGTCGTAAAGCAGATACTCCCTCATTGTTTTCTGGGTAAGCGTTCCTATGCCCCTGTCGTAGCGGATCTTATCACAGAGCGCTTTTTCCGGCGTCGCGATGAACCTTCCCCCGTTTTGCTTGTCGTAAAGCCAATCGACCCCAAGCG
>CAZNQJ010000251.1:567-3617 GCA_964575205.1 uncultured Campylobacterales bacterium
AGAGGGACTTTTGTGTAGCTAAAACGTCCTATAGGAGTCTCGAATATTTTGGGGTGCTTGAGCGTTGCCGATGTTATTTCACTGACGCGTTCGGGGATCATTCCGTAATGGCTCAGAGCGTAGTCGAACGATACATAAGAGGGTGCATAGAGCATATTGGCCGCAGAAATGGGATCCGGTGCGATATCCTGGTATTCGTGTCCCATGCAGTAGATGCCGCGCTTGATGCGGATAAGATCGCCCTGTTTGACCAGTCTGGCTATTTTTTCATTGACGTTGCTGACACTCTTTTTCAGCAGAGCATGGAGCATATCGTGCGTAAAGATCGGCGTCTTGAGGGCATTTTTTATGTCGATTGGTCTCATGAAATGATTATACCATTAAAATATCATATTTACATATAGATAATATGATTTTAGCAGATTTACTATACTAATGTATGTAATTTATTTGAAAATCCATCACACGGCGGTGAAACGCCCGTCTGGCTTGAAAGATAAGCTGTGCGCAAAAATGCCCGCGCTGCTTCGTGTCCTTAAGTTTATAATGCGAAAATAGTTATAGAATTTATAGATAAGGAGCATCAATGAAAAAAATAAAAAGCTATCTGTTTTCCACTTTATACCTTTTGTCTTTAGGCGCGGGTTCCGCAGTGGCCGACTGTACTCCGGAACAGGTTATCCAGATGCACGACAAGGGGCTTTCAGCAGAGCTGATCAAATCCGTATGCGGTTCAGTGCAAAATGCCGAAATGGGGCAGAGGTGTGTTACACAATACGGAGTCTGCAATCTGCCTGCACCTGCAGCGGTAGGTACGTCTTGCTCTTGTACCAATAAGTACACCGGTCATTCAGACCAAGGTACCGTTCAAAAATAACAGGATATTTTATGAAAAATAGATCCGATATGTTAGATGAGCTGGAAAAGAACCCCACACTGTTGATCAAGCTCTCTGCGCCGATACTTTTGACACTCTCTTTCCTGCTGGTATTTGTGTGGTGGATCCTCCTGGAAAAGGATGTCCATCGTCAGGCACCGATTGTTCAGACTTTGGCGGTTCCTCTTATTCTTTTCGGCACAACGGCTATTATCAATATTATGCTGTTTGTACAAGCCAATCCGATAACAAAATTTCTGGCTGTTTTTTTTATCGGTGCAATCTTCAGTACATCAGAGGTTACCACTGCGGCAACAAGATTTTTGGCACCGGATTATGCCCAGGAAAACAGAGGGAGCACCGCTTCCGATTTTTATGAGTCGGAAGGCGTGATTACTGCCGAAACGAACAGTACGATCAAATCAAAGTAACTGCGTTTATTCCAAAACAGCCTCTCCCCGTTTCATGTTTAGCGGTAAATCACAGCGGTGCGATCTCCGTCATCTTCTCCACTTCATGATCGCGGTAGACCTCGAAGCGGTCTGTATCGAATGTGTAGTCAAGCTCAAGCACTTTGGCCCACACGCCTTCTTTAAACGATTTGACCGCCTGCTTCAGACGCGAATACTCCTCGGAGCTGTCGAGCCATGCGGTGTACTCCCTGGCCCGTGCACGCTCAAGGCTCACTCCTTCGAACATCTCAAGCGGCAGCAGCTTTTCAAGGGCCGCCCGTATGGCTTCGATGCGCTCCGCTTTCGGGATGGTGTCGAGCTCAACCCCGTAAGGAGTCGCCCACTTCTTCTTCTGTTTGTCGGAGAGCTCGTACGTGTTGTAGCGCTCAAGCGGCTTTTCGAAGGCGACAGGGCCGTGGTGCAGCACGGTGCCTCCGCGGTTGAAAGCGTCGAGTGCCGTCTGCAGTTTCTCTGCGAAACTGTGACTGATCTCCTGCCCGGCCGGATCGTAGTCGGTCATCGTGACCAGGTATACATTCGGCTCAGAGTGAAGTGCGCGGGCCATCTGTGCGATTTCGAAGCTCGGGATCTGCCCGCTGCTGAGGTAGACGCTTCCTTCGATCTCGTCGGCGATGAAGTCAAAGTCGGGCAGCTGCTTTTCGCAGAAGAGGATGATCGGCAGGTCACGCTGTTCGAATGCCTTTGATGTGATGTCGAGGCGCTCGTAGATGTCGACATCGCCTTCGATGAAGAGGGTCCAGAGGTGCGCCCCGATCGTCTCGGTCACCGCTTCGCTGAAGTCCGCTTCGGTCTGCCCGGGCTTCTGCCACGGCTGCATCTGGTGCTTGATCTGGTACCAGATGGTCCTGATCGTATTTGCTTCGACGCCTGTTGCTAAAAATTCATCGACATACCGCCGAACGGCTGCTGCTCTTGTTGGCATTTTTTTCTCTTTCAGTTTCAAATTTTTCCTCAAGCCGGTCTGGGAAAAAGAGGAGGGAACTTTACTATAACATTTTTCAGAAGCGGCGGCTCAACGCCGGGAAGCAGCACACTCAGAAGAAGAAGTTGCGGGGCAAAGCAGATACGGCATAAAACTATTTTGGAAAATATCAATAATAATTCATGAGCCTCTTTCCAAAGGCGGCGGCAGTCGTCAGTATGCTGATCGTTAGCTCTGGCAATCAGGCGCAGCCAGTGCTTGCTCTCGCGTAATTCTTTCTTGGTAATGCCGATCTTATGCCGAAAGTCTTTCTTGCTTTCCGCTTCACAGGCTTCACAATAATTTGCCCCGGATGATCCGGCAGCACTAATTGCCTGCGGTACCAATCGCTGATTTATTGAATTCTTGGGTAATTTTTTCGCTAAATCTATTACTTCTTCGGCGAAACAAGCCAATCTTTCTTCCAAATCATAATTAAACGAACTTTTCCTCCCTGTCATTTTATTATTGAAAATTATATATTAGATATTCATTGAAAATTGGATTATTGAAAATTGAAAATTGTCGCTTCTATTCCGTCCCCGTCGCCTCTGCCGGCGTATCACTTGGCAAATCGATTATCTCCACCGCCTGTCCTTCGCTATTGTCGGCGCTGTTATCGGCATTCTCGATTGTCGTAGTTTCACCCGAACTATCCGCCGCTGCATCCTCGGTACTCTCGGCGCCTGTATCCTGATCAACCGTGCTTGAAGCTTCTTCTTCGGTGGTAGTTGCTGTA
>CAZNQJ010000252.1:0-3603 GCA_964575205.1 uncultured Campylobacterales bacterium
TGCGCCGTACTGGGTCACCTACCCTGAACTTGTCCTCTACAGCGGCGGAACGCCGGTTGAGATCATGACAGATGACGCAAGCGGCTTCAAGATCACCCCTGAACAGCTCAAGGCTGCGATCACACCCCGCACCAAGATGCTTATTTTGACAACGCCTTCAAATCCGACAGGTGCCGTCTATTCAAAAGCGGAACTTACCGCACTGGCAGAAGTGCTTAAAGGGAGCGACATCCTGGTCGCAAGTGACGAGATGTACGAAAAACTGGTCTATGCAGGTGAGTTCACGTCAGCAGCAGCTATCAGCGAAGATATGTACAGACGTACGATTACGATCAACGGGCTCAGCAAATCGGTCGCAATGACGGGCTGGCGTTTCGGCTACATGGCCGCGGCGGACACCGAGCTTATCAGTGCGACAAAGAAGCTGCAGAGCCAAAGTACATCAAACATCAACTCTATCACGCAGATGGCTGCCATCAAGGGGCTTGACGGCTCTGCCGATGCCGATATCGAGATGATGCGCAAAGCCTTTCAGGAGCGCCGTGACGTTGCTGTAACGATGTTCAATGCCATTGAGGGCCTCTCAGTGCTTTCACCGGACGGCGCCTTCTATCTGTTTGTCAACATCAAAGAGCTCTCAAACGATTCATTAGCGTTCTGCAAACGTCTCCTTGAAGAGAGCGAAGTGGCGGTAGTACCGGGAGCCGGTTTCGGTGCAGAAGGCTATTTCAGATTCTCGTTTGCGACAAGCCTTGAAAATATCAAAGAGGGCATCAAGCGTATCGAGACATTTGTCAAAAACTACAAGTAACATCATTCACACTGCTAAAGGGCCTGCCCTTTAGCAGTGTCAATCTTTCAGGTACTCTTCAAACTCATTAGTGTCAACCCCTTTTATCTTTTTCATCACACTGCGGGCAAATAGATAATCGGTCTCTTTGGCCATGGCATGGCAGTCGATGCATTCAGGTATCCGTCCCTCATACCACATCTTTGTGCCGCTTTTATCATAGACACCGTACCACCAGTCACCGTTGTCGCTGTCATAGCCTGCGTACATCTTGACCATGATCACCAAACGTGCAATATGTTTGCCCTGCGGATCGGCATACAGAGGCTTGAATACCTGTGATCCCTCTTTAAACCGGGGTTCTACATTGATGTAGGCATCTTTGGCTTTATCGTTGAGATAGATCTCTATATAGGCATTATGGGCATCAGATTGAATGATCTCCGGTGTCAGTTTATAGTGCTGCCGCCACTTCGGAAAGAGCATGACATCTTCATCTTTTGAGACAAGAATACAGCTCATCGTAACAGCAGTGACGACAGTAATAAAAAGGGAAATAATAATCCAACGTTTCATAACTTATCCTAATGGTTGTTTTTTAGTATAAGTCAGCTTTTCTGTGAGTTGGCTGTGAAGATTATGCTTGATTGTTTTTACAGATTTTGATCGAAAAAAGCAGTCGCACCTTTTATGGTGCGCAGAGACGTTATTTCAATTTTTGAAGGGCTTCGATGACGGCATCAAGGTTCGTCAGCGGAAGGTGGACTTTCCATTCCGGTGCTTCCGCATTGCCTGAAAGGGAGATGCCGATACTGGCAACAGAGTGTGAATCAGGACCATATGGCTGATTGATCTTAGAAATGGAGATGACACCGTTTTTTGTACCGTTTAATGGGATCGAAGTCTCCAGCGTGACGTTTCCGCTCATTTTATTTCCTTATAATATGAATGTGAGACAGTGTATCTCTTTTTTCTTGAAGAAATATTATTTTATCTCTCCGGCAGAGTACGTATAAGAAAAAATAAAAAGAGAGACCGCTTAGATCAGGATTTGAGCAGACGGGCCAGCTTGCCCTGAAGTTTCAGCCACAATTTGTGTTCCATCAACGGAAAACCTGCGAAGGTCTTTCCGCTTTCGGCAATGCTTTTTGTGACACCGGATCGCGCAGCAAGGGTTGTGAACGGTGCGACCGTGATATGGCCGACCATGCCGCCTTGTGCGCCGAGAACGACATTGCGCCCCAGCGTTGTCGAGCCGGCAACACCTGACTGGGCAACAAGCACGGAATATTCGCCGATAACGCAGTTGTGCCCTACATGCACCAGGTTGTCGATGCGGACACCCTCCTTGATCAACGTAGTACCGAAAGCGGCCCTGTCGATCGTTACGCACGCGCCGATCTCGACATCGTCTTCGACTACGGCATTGCCGTTTTGATAGATCTTGACGTGTGTTCCGCTCTTTGTTGTCGCAAAGCCGAACCCGTCACTGCCGATCACTGCCGAGGCATGGATGATACAGTTGGTTCCGACCCTGCAGTCGTGGTAGACGGAGACGTTCGAATGCAAGACGGTATTATCTCCGATAACGGCACCTCTGCCGACATAGACGCCCGGCATGATGATGCAGTTTTTCCCGACCACAGCACCTCTGGCCAGATGGGCGCCTTCCGCAATATGACTCCCCTCACCCACCACGGCAAGCGGCGCGTCGACATCGATCAAAGCAGGTGCAAAAAGTTTGCTTGCTCTGGCCAAACTGAGATAAGGCTCGTCGACAACGACCGCTATAGAGGAGAGAGGTACATGTTCAGCCATCTCTGCCGTTACAAAAACTGCTCCGGCCTTTGTCGTCTCCAGCTGAGCGAGATAGTTTTTGTTTTGAAGAAAACTCAGTTCATCAGGCTGTGCATCAGCCAGGGTATTCAGCGCTGAGATCGCGATAGAGCGCCCGGAATATTGAATGCCTGTTTGCCGCGCCAGATCAGTGAGTTCTATCATCGCCATCTCCAAAACTGCTCTGTTATCGCTCAACAGCAACGGTACCACCGCGCACGATCTCAATCGGGTGGAAACGTTTGATGGCTGTCAAAAAGTGCTCGACACGGTTTGGCTCGTCTGCGATCATGACGATGATCGTATCTATTCCGACATTTACGATCTTGCCGTTATATGCATTTGACAGTGCCGAGATATTGCTCAGATCCTCCGTGATAGGAAATTTGACAAGAACCATCTCCTTTTCGATCATCTCCTGTGAATCTGTTACACGCAATACAGGGATCAGCTTATGAAGCTGCTTTGTGATCTGTTCGATGACACGTACCGATCCTACGGTAACGATAGTCAGACGTGAATAGTCACTGTCAGGAATCGGTGCGACCGTCAGTGAAAGAACATTGTAACCGCGAGCGGAAAAGAGCCCGGAGATGCGAGAAAGGGCGCTCGCTTCATTTGCAACGATAACAGAAATTACTCTTCTTACTTCTTGATCTTGCATCATGACTCCTTATTCTCTAGCAGCATCATATTGAACAGTGATCCGCCTGATGGAACCATCGGAAGAACGTTTTCCAGCCTTTCGACTTTGACATCGATAATGGCAACAACGTTTTTCTCTACCGCGTCTTTCAGTGCGGCATCGAACTCCTCTTTTGTCGAGACACGATAGCCGACACCGCCGAAACTTTCAGCGAGCATAACAAAGTCCGGCTGAACAGAGAGGTCGGTCGAAGAGTGGCGCTTGTTGTAGAAAAGCGTCTGCCACTGGCGGACCATGCCGAGGTAGTTGTTATTCAAAATGACATTGATGA
>CAZNQJ010000253.1:0-3600 GCA_964575205.1 uncultured Campylobacterales bacterium
CAATCGGGAAAAACCCTCACCGTCGAAGACGTGGACGCGAACACTTCGCAGGTGATCGATCTCTCCAAGCAGATCGATATGAGCCTCTATTTCAGTTTTATGCGTTCGATCTACAACCAGGATTTTTCAGGTCTTAAAACCTATTTCGAGGTGACCAGAGAGGGCGACACCTACCACCTGCTGCCTAAATCGGAAGCGAAGCGCGCCATCAAGAAGATGGACATTACGATGCACAAGGGCGAGATGCACAGGATGACGATCTATTTTACCAACCAGGATGTTATTGACATTGAAACACTTTGAACGCATCCGTTTTCTCGTCATTGCACTGGTACTGATCGGAGCCGGTCTTTACCTCTTCCTCAAATACCCTCCGGGCGGGGATATCTCCAAAGCCCTTCCAGACGACAATGCCACGGCGATCCTCTCGCTTTACAACCGCTTCGACTCTTCCAAAAAACTGCTGGTGCTGATCAACGGATTTGACTCCGAAAGTCTGCACAGGGCGCAGGCCATCAAAGAGAAGCTCTCCAAGCTCAGCGAAGTGGAGAGCGTCTATTTCGACGCTTCCGATATTGACCCGAAGGCAAAGAAGTATCTGGGCGAATCCTGGTACTACCTGTCGGACTTTAACAGCACCGTTCTCAGCCGGGATGCGGTCAAGCAGAAGCTTGAAGCACTGGCGGCGAAGATGCAGATGATCGGCGCCTACACCGCGCTTGATACCACCGACCCGCTCGGCTTGTTCACCAAGCCCTCCTTCATGCCGGGAACGCAGAGAGACGGGATGATGATCGTCCCGGGCCGCGGGTACTGCGTCGTGGCCTCCATTCGTCCCTCCGTCGGTGACATTGAGGGCTCTCGGCGCCTGTATGATGAAGTGAATGCGGCGTTGGCCCCGTACAGAAACGAGATCGTCGTCTTCAGCCCGAACTTCTACAGCGTTGAAAACTCCGCCTATATCAAAAGCGATGTCGAAAAGATCACGGCGCTGACGGTCCTGATCCTCATCGGCGTCTATTTCTTCCTGCTGCGCAACAGGGTGATGCTCCTTTTCAGCCTGATGACGCTGCTGCTTTCGGGACTGATGGCGATACTGTTCGTCAAGGTGATCTTTGCGGAAGTCTCGATCCTGGTCCTGGCTTTCGGGGCAGGCATCGCGACCATTGCCGAAGATTATCTCTTTATGCTGTTTTTAAACGACGATTATAAAAAACAGCGTTTTAACTGGGCGGTCTTTTGGGGATTCGCGGCAACGGAGACCGGGCTGGCCTCGCTCAGTTTTATCGATTTCCCCCTGATCTCCCAGCTGGCGGTCTTCGCCTTCGCCTCTCTGGCGATCTCGTATCTTATTTTCGTCTTTGTCTTCCCGGGGCTGAAGTTTTATCGCGATGAATCCGAGTCAGACCAGGCAAGCGTGTTTGACAGGCTGCTGCAATGGCGCAGGATACCGCCCCTTCTTTTTACCCTGCTGTCGGCCGTTCTGGTACTGGCCTCCTACTCCTATCTCACCTTTGATGCCGATTTCCGCCATCTGGACTATCAGAACCGCCCCCTGCTCAAAGCCGAAAAACTCTTTGCCGAGACGCTGGGATCGGACAGTGTCGCGGTTCTTATCGAAGGGGAGAGTATTGAGTCGCTGCTCCTGCATGCCGAGACGCTGAAACGACGCGCTCCCGGCAGCTTCAGTATCGCCAATCTCGCACTGAGCCATGCAAAAAGCAGTGCTCGCGCACGGACTATTCATGCATATGATTTTGCCGCATTGCGCCAAAACCTGGAAAGTTCCGGCAGGGAGACGGGTTTCAGAAGCGGGATATTTGCCGATGCCTACAAACCGCTGGAGTCGCTCGGGGCCTACCGCTATGATGCCGAGGCACTGCGTCTGCTCGGCGCGGAGATCGTCAAGACCGATAAAGGCTATATGAGCCTGGCGTACGTGAAAACGGGCGAACTCAAAAACCTCGCCGCATTGGCGTATCTGATACCGATCGACGGAAAGGAGCTGCTCTCGCGCAGCGCCTCCAACGCGCTTGAGGCCTTTACCGGTTTTCTGGGGATCGGTTTTATCCTTCTGATGGCCATCATTATTGCGGTGACCCGAAGACGTGCGCTCTATGCCCTCAATTTCCTCTTTTTCCCGATGTCGGTCATCCTGGCCATGTTTGCGATTGAGGGCAGTTTCAACCTGATGCACCTATTTGCCCTTTTTCTCATGATGGTCTACGGCATCGATTACGGCATCTACCTTTCGCGCGGCGAACTCTCAAGTTCGATGCGCGCGGTGGTCTATTCGTGCCTGACCACCTTTGCGGGCTTCGGCGTGCTGATCCTGAGCGATGTCCCGGCGGTCCACTCCATCGGGGCGGTGACGATCGCGGGACTGGCGGCGATCATTACGCTCTTTTTTCAGCGGGACGCCCGCGCTTCCTGATCCCTCTTCTGTCAGCGCTGGCCTTTCAGGCAAAACTCAGGTGCTATCTCAAAGTGATGTGTAAAAGACCGCGATCTCGCCTGTGGCGAGCAGCTGTTCCGTATCGGGCATAAAGGCTTTGAACGCAAAGAGGTAGGAGTTGTTGAAAGTGTGGGAGATGGTGATCGTAATGCACGTTTCGGCAAGGAGGGGGTCGCTGACGAGCCTGATGTTTCGGAAAGTGGAGACAACCCCGATCGTGCTCTCTGGCGAGAGAGGAAAGAAACTGGTGCCCTGTGCTGCCGCCTCGCAAAACATAGCCAGTGTCGGAATGAAGGGGAAGCGGGCCGTGAAGGTTACCTCCGAGGCACTCTCTTCTTTGAGCTCTCCGATAAATATCAGCGGCTCTTTGTGGGGCAAACGCGTGTTGGTCGTAGATGGCATGAAGTTGGTCCCGCTTTTTTTATAGAAATGGTAGGATAAATTGACTTAAATACCCGGCAGATAAAATCGGGCACAATAAGGGCACACTAAATTGTACAGTGTGACAAGAACTTTCAAAGAATATAATTACCTTTCGTGTATTCATTCAAATACAGGAGGATTGTCAAAAAAGTCAATATGGTTTATTGTGATATACTTGTATGTATTAAATAGGTATATTGGAGTGAACCAATGAGACAGTTACTGGAAAATGCAAAAAGACTCTCTTTTTTAAAACAAAACTATGAACTTCCTCAATACAAACGGTTTTTATTTGAGCAAGTCGAAGCATCTAAAGCGAAGATCGTAGGCCTTTATGGCGCTAGAGGCGTTGGTAAAACGACTTTGATGCTTCAGCTCTTAAAAGAGAGTGCGTTTTCTGCTGATGAAACTATCTATATATCGTGCGACCACCCGATGTTTAGCGAGGTCTCTCTTTTTGACTTTGTTGATGCGTTTTCAAAAAGAGGCGGCAAGTTTATCATCATTGATGAAGTCCATGAAGCAAAAGATTTTCAAACCCATCTGAAGTCGGTCTACGATTTTTTAGATGTTAAAGTCCTTTTTTCGGGTTCATCAGCTATCGCTATCAGTAATCCGGACTTTGTTCGACGGTACTCCATGTACCGTGTACCCGCATTTTCGCTGCGGGAATATTTGGAACTTACTCAAGATGTTGTTCTTAAAGACTACACTCTGGATGA
>CAZNQJ010000254.1:0-3597 GCA_964575205.1 uncultured Campylobacterales bacterium
GGTATGGCAGTACTGGAACCGAACACTCGGTGCAGTGCAGGTGGAAACACCCGACCCCGCCCTCAATGTGCTGGCCAACGGCTGGCTCTTGTATCAGACAATAGCCTGCCGTCTCTGGGCACGCAGCGGATACTACCAATCGGGCGGCGCCTTCGGCTTTCGTGACCAGCTGCAGGATGTCATGGCGCTAATTCACACCGAACCGCAACTGATACGGGCGCATCTGCTCCTCTGCGCCGGCCGCCAGTTCTTCGAGGGTGATGTTCAGCACTGGTGGCATCCGCCGTCGGGCCGGGGAGTGCGCACGCGCTGCTCCGATGATTACCTCTGGCTTCCGTTGGCGGTATGCCGTTATGTTCTATGCACCGGGGATACCGGGGTACTTGATGAATCGGTCCACTTCCTCAAAGGGCGTCCGCTCAACCCGGAAGAGGAGTCCTATTACGATCTGCCGGAGCGTTCCGACGAAGCCGCAACGCTCTACGAACACTGTGTTCGGGCTATCGTGCACGGTCTCAGCTTTGGCGAGCACGCTCTTCCGCTGATGGGTTCGGGCGACTGGAATGACGGCATGAACATGGTCGGGATAGAGGGCAGAGGCGAAAGCGTCTGGCTGGGGTTCTTCCTCTGCGAAGTGCTCAACAAATTCACTGCAGTTGCAGAGCTGCATAACGATCTGCCGTTTGCCGAACGCTGCCGGAGCGAAGCGCAACAGCTGCGGGGGCAGATCGAGCAGCAGGCCTGGGATGGCGAATGGTACCGCCGCGCTTACTTTGACGACGGTACTCCGCTGGGGTCGGCGAGCAATGCCGAATGCCAGATCGATTCGATTTCGCAAAGCTGGTCGGTACTCTCGGGCAGTGGCGATGCCAAGCGCTCTCGCATGGCAATGGATGCCGTTTATCAGCGGCTGGTGCGCCGCGATCATGCGCTGATCCAGCTGCTGGATCCACCTTTCGACACCTCGCCGTTGAATCCCGGTTATATTAAAGGCTATGTCCCGGGCATAAGGGAGAACGGCGGGCAGTACACCCATAGCGCGATCTGGACGGCGATGGCCTTCGCCGAACTGGGCGACAGCCGGCGTGCATGGGAGCTGCTGGCTATGATCAACCCGGTAAATCATGGAAGATCCAAGGATGACGTGGCGACCTACAAAGTCGAACCCTACGTCATCGCCGGCGATGTCTATGCGCTATCGCCGCACACCGGCCGCGGCGGATGGAGCTGGTACACGGGCTCTGCCGGCTGGATGTACCGCTTTATCACGGAATCGCTTCTTGGACTGCGGCTTGACGTAGACAAACTGCATATCGCGCCGTGCTTCAATGCGGATTGGCCGGCGTTCAAGATACAGTATCGCTTCCGGGAGACGCTCTACCGCATCAGCGTTGCGCAGACAGATGACGGTAATGGCGGAACCGTTGTCATCGTTGATGGCGTTGAGCAACACGAAGCCTTTATTCCCCTTCTGGACGACCGCGAGGAGCATACTGTCGAGGTGCGCGTAGCTGATACGGCATCAGAACATCAATAGAACAGCTCCTGATTGTCTAAGAGTAATAGGAGAAAAAAACTGCGGATATTTAAGGCGATTCACGGTTGCGCTAGTGACTTTGCAACTGCGTTTGAATGGCTTTTTTTACCCTGCCGCTCAGCTCTTCATAATTTTCTTCACCGGGATAGACCGGTTTGAGGTACTCTATGGAGATATCTGTCCGTTTCGGGAATATCTTCCCGGCGGGCAGTGCTTCGAAAGTACCCTGGAGAAGGGTCGGTACGATCGGAACGTTGATCTCCTTGGAGAGGATGGCAAAGAACTTTTTAAAGGGGAGCAGTTTGCCGTCGCGTGAACGGGCATTTTCAGGGAAGATGACCAGGTTTTTCGATTCAATTAACGGCAGCGCCGTTCGCTGAAGCGATATTTTGAGATCCTTGTCGATGTCGATCAGAAGCATCTGGGAGTGTCTGGCAAGCGGTTTGAGCCGCGGTGTTCCGAACTCCCCCTCATAGGCCAGAAAAAAGCTCTTTTTTAAAACCGGCGGCGGCAAGGTGGCGAGAATGATAAAACCGTCAAGCATACTGCAATGGTTCGGCGCGATGATAAAAGGCCCCTCGGGAAAATTCTCCCTTCCGCTGATTTTCAGCCGAAAGTAGAGTTTGAAAAAGGGCAGCAGCGCCAATTTCCATGCCATCATGACCCAGGGCGAATAGACAAGTTTTTCCCTGCTCTTCTCGTTTAGAAGATCGTTCCAGTTCACCTCCGCAAAGCCGGCCTTTTTGCTGTGCTTATGCACCCAGCGGTAAAGATCCTGCATCACCATCAGTCTTGAAAACACTTTTTCATCCAGATGGAGCCCGAAGCTCTTTTCGATAAAGACAAAGAGCATGACATATTCAAGCGAATCCAGTTCCAGATCCAGCTCCAGGTGCGATCTCATATGGACAGGATGGACGCTTACACTGCTTAGATATTTTTTCAGCTTCCGATAGATCTCATCGCCGGGTTCGCTCCCCTCACCCTCTGCTTCTTCCGCTTGCGTTAGCTGCTGCGAAACAGCTCTCTTATCCCACTCTCCCTCAGGCGTCCTGGCAAGGGGGTGCGTCACGATCCTGTACCCCCGTATCTTCTCATCCTCCTGGGCATCAATGTTATACAGCTCAACGCCGTACCACTTGATCTCCTCCTCGATATTGATCACTGCGGCCTTTTTAAGCAGCTCGAAATCGGGGTAGATAACGGCGAAAGGGTGTCCCTCTTTGATGATCACTACGGCCTCTTTGATAAAGGCGGAACGCTTCAGCAGCGCACTTTCGATTTTAGAAAGATCGACCTGCTTGCTCTTCTCTTCAGACATCTTCTTTTCACCCTTACCCTTCATATAAGAAGTATTCTATCAGAAAAACAAGGTTCTGTCCCCACCTTATTTTTTGCCAACCGTATCAATACCATAAGGATTTATTATTTATTCAATCGATGCGATATACAATGAACCATCTCCATTGAAAAGGATTGATGATGAACATCGGTGAACTCTGTATCCGCAACACCTTTATTATCCGCAAAGATGAAAATATCATAGAGGCCGCCAAGCTGATGCGTGTCTTTAACGTCGGCGACCTCATCGTCGTGAACGAAGCCAAGGAGGGTAATACACCCGTCGGTATACTGACCGACCGCGATATCGTCGTGAGAGGTCTGGCGGAACAGCGCGACCCATCGACGACACAGGTCAAGGAGATCATCAGCTCGCAGGTAGTGTCCTGCTCGCAGGAAGACAGCGTGGAGGCGGCGGTCAAGCTGATGGAAGAGAAGAAGGTGAGACGACTCATCGTCCTGGATGAAGAGAACAAGCCTGTGGGGATTATCTCCCTCGGGGATATTGCGGTGAAGACGAGACAGGAAGAGCTCGTCGGCGCCGCGCTGGAATCGATCAGTACGCCGTGGTAACGACTCGAACCCTCCGACCGGACATGCGGTATGAGTCCGGCCGGAGGGCTCATTTTCTCTCGGCGGTTTCTTGCGATGGGTCTTCGCCCCCAGCCTGTGGCGTCCAGCGTTCGCGCAACTTCTCAAGGTTGCGGCTGTGCGTCAAG
>CAZNQJ010000255.1:0-3573 GCA_964575205.1 uncultured Campylobacterales bacterium
CAAAGCCAAGTGGTTTGCTCTGATCGATGATGAAGGCGCAATAAGTTTCTGGCATAATGAGCTCAAAAGCGGACGTGAGGTCGTCAGCCACTTTCAGGCGGTCGGCGTTAAGCGTGTGGTCTTCCAGGATATGGGCGGAAACCCGTTCATGCTGCTCAACCGTGCAGGCATCAGCTGCTACCACAGCGGAGAGGGGCGAGTTCTGCTCACGGATGCAGTGGCGCGTCTGCAAAAAGATGAACTCGTTGAAGTGACGCAGCAGAATATGGCAGACTATGTGGAGCGATCGCAGCGTCACAGCAAAGGAGAACACCATGAAGGCCATGAACACCACGATCACGGGCATGATCACTAACGTCTATACCTTCTACAGCGAAGGTTTCAAGGGCATGCGGCTGGGAAAGAGACTATGGATGCTGATCGGAGTGAAGCTGCTGATCATGTTCGGCGTATTGAAACTCTTTTTCTTTCCGAATGTACTGAGCGAGCACTTTAAAAACGATGCTGAACGAAGTGATTTTGTCTCAGAACAGCTACTTCGTCACAGCGGTAAATCACATAACATTCAAGGAGAACAACCGTGGAAACAATGACAAGCGAACTTGTTGACTGGTCGCGCGCGCAATTCGCGCTGACGGCCATCTACCATTTTCTGTTCGTCCCGCTAACGCTGGGACTCTCATTTATCGTAGCGATCATGGAGACGATCTATGTCAAAACCAATGATCCGAGATGGAAAAAAATCACCCGCTTCTGGATGACGCTTTTTGCCATCAACTTTGCCATCGGTGTCGCCACCGGGCTCATCATGGAGTTCGAGTTCGGCACCAACTGGGCCAACTACTCCTGGTTCGTCGGCGATATCTTCGGGGCACCGCTGGCCATCGAGGGGATACTTGCCTTCTTTCTGGAGTCGACCTTCTTTGCCGTGATGTTCTTCGGATGGAACAAGGTCAGTAAAGGTTTCCACCTGACATCGACCTGGCTGGTCGCCATCGGCTCGAACCTTTCGGCCTACTGGATCCTGGTCGCCAACGGCTGGATGCAGTTCCCGGTCGGGATGGCCTTTAATCCCGAAACGGTGCGCAACGAGATGGCCTCCTTCTGGGATGTGGCCCTCTCGCCTATCGCTATGGCGAAATTCCTGCACACCATCAGCAGCGGCTACGTCATCGGCGCACTTTTTGTTGTGGCGATTTCGGCATGGATGATCCTTAAGGGGCGTGACCTGATCGAGGCGAAACGCTCCCTCGTCGTCGGGGCAAGCTTCGGACTGCTCGTGTCTCTTTTTCTGGCCGGGACAGGTGACGAGTCCGCCTACGAAGTGGCCCAGCACCAGCCGGTCAAACTGGCTGCGATGGAGGGGCTCTACAAGGGCGAGGAGCGTGCCGGTATCGTCGCATGGGGCGTCTTGAACACGGAGAAAGAGATCGGTGACGACAAGCCGGAATTCCTGGGTAATTTCGAGATCCCCTACGCGCTCTCTTTCCTCGCCTACCACGACATGAACGCCTTTGTCCCCGGGCTTGACGACCTGGTCTACGGCAATGAGAAGCACGGCATCGAGAGTGCTGCATCCAAGCTGGAAAAAGGGAAGATCGCCGTAGGCGCGCTCTCGGATTACAAGACGGCCAAAGCTTCCGGTGATGAAGCTGCAATGAGGGAGGCTGAAACAATGCTGCAGAAATACATGGGCTATTTCGGCTACGGCTATCTGGATAAGCCGACCGATATTGTTCCGCCGATTGCACTGACATTCTACAGCTTCCACCTCATGGTGGGGCTCGGAACCTGGTTCATTGTTCTCTTCTTCGTCGTGCTCTATCTTGCAATGGCCAACGAGATTGCGCGTTTCCGTAAAGTGCTCTGGCTTGCGCTCTTCTCTCTGCCTCTGGGCTATATTGCCGCCGAGGCGGGCTGGATCGTCGCCGAAGTGGGGCGTCAGCCCTGGGCCATTCAGGACCTTATGCCGGTCCATATTGCGGCGACGCAGATCGATGCGGGCAACGTGCAGCTCTCATTCTGGCTTTTTGCCGTGCTCTTTACGGTACTGCTGATCGCCGAAATCAAAATCATGCTGGGTCAGATTAAACTCGGCGTCAATGGAGGCCACTAATGTTTGAAATACTCTCGCTTCATGATCTTCAGGTCTACTGGTGGATCATTATCAGCCTGCTCGGCGGGCTCTTTGTCTTTATTATGTTTGTCCAGGGCGGTCAGACGCTTCTGACGCAGCTCAGCGAAAGCGAGACCGAAAAGCAGATGCTGGTCAACTCGCTCGGACGCAAATGGGAACTCGGTTTTACCACCCTTGTCCTTTTCGGGGGTGCGTTATTCGCGGCGTTTCCGCAGTTTTACGCGACAAGTTTCGGCGGTGCCTACTGGGTCTGGATGGGAATACTCTTTACCTTTATTATCCAGGCGGTCTCTTACGAGTACCGCACCAAACCGCAGAACTTCCTTGGGCAGAAGAACTATGAGCGGTTTTTGTGGATCAACGGTGTCTTCGGCGTACTGCTGCTTGGTGTTGCGATCAGCACCTTTTTCAGCGGCAGCTATTTCTCGATCGACGTCAACCATTTTTCTCACTGGGAAGCCGGCTCACGCGGGCTGGAGGCGCTGTTGAACCCCTACAACTACCTGTTGGCTTTCGCACTGCTTTTTCTGGTGCGCATCATCGCGGGTATGTACTTTTTGAATAACATCGACCATGAACCGCTGCGCGAACGTATCCGGAAAATGATCAAACGCAATATTCTCTACTTCCTGCCGTTTTTCCTCGGCTTTGTCCTCTGGGTGCTGCTCAAGGAGGGCTTTGCCTACGACATGGAGAGCAAGACGATGATGATGATTCCATTCAAGTACTTCTTTAACTTTATCGAGATGCCGTTGGTGGGGGCAATATTCCTTGTCGGTGTGGTGATGGTGCTTGTGGCTGTCTACAACTCGGTCTTCCGGGCCAAGAACTGCTGTATCTTTACGGTCGGGATCGGGACGGTGCTGACGGTCATGGCGGTGCTGCTCAATGTGGGTCTCAACGGAACTTCGTTCTACCCCTCACTGCACGATCTTCAGAGTTCTTTGACGATTGAGAACGCTTCGGGCAGCCACTACACCCTGAGTGCGATGGGGTATGCATCCCTGCTGGTGCCTTTTGTCCTTGGGTATATTGTTGTCGTCTGGCGCGCGATGGACCGCGTCAAGATCACGGAAGAGGAGATGCACGAAACTGACGGGCATCACTATTAATGGAGGCTATACATGGTTGATTATACAGCATCCCTGATCTGGCTGGCTACATGGCCGCTGATCATCTATTTGGGATATAAATTTACAGCACTGAACATCAGACAGATCGAGCACATCGAGGCGCTCCAAGAGAAAGCAGACAAGACAAAGGAGTGAGACAGATATTTCTGAACGGCGAAAAAAAACGGGCTGTCTGTATACCAGAGCGGCCCATTCAGGCAGGCTGAGATGTTGCTGCCGTATTAGTCTCGCGCAGGGATGATCTTTATGTTTTTTGTTGAATAGGAATATGATGGAAACTCCCTCTTTTTACCGGGCAGTTAA
>CAZNQJ010000256.1:0-3553 GCA_964575205.1 uncultured Campylobacterales bacterium
AGCAGCGGCTCCCGGCTGTTGATCGCAATACTGACCGTGACGTTGAACTCGATCTCATTATCGATAAAGAGATGGTCCTTGATCGCCTGAACCACGGCTTCGGAAAAAAGGTACGCCTTCTCCTCGCTGATCCCCTCAAGCAAAACACCGAAATCATCGCCGCCGAAACGGTAATAGCTTGGGGTATATGCATCATAGAGCGGAAGTTTGATCAGTTGAGACACGGTACGCAGAATATAATCACCTCTTTCCGAGCCGTAGAGATCGTTGATATGTTTGAAACCGTTGATGTTGATAAGCAGCAGTGTCGGCTGTCTGTAGCTTTTGAGGGCGAGGGTCCGGTTGAAGCTGTTCCTGTTCAAAAGGCCGGTCAAGGTGTCAAAGTTGGCAAGGTACTCGAGCTCTTTTTGCAGAGTTTTAAGACGGATATTCTCGCGTTGCGAACGCAGCAGCAGGATGATGATGGTAACGAGGGCGGTGACAATAAGGACCAGAAGAAGGAGCGCCAGTCTGTCGATGATGACAAAGTCGTCCTGGGCGATCTGGTTAAAGGTACTGCGCATATTTAAAAGCGATGTGTCGATCTCTTTGTCCTGCAGTTTGGTAACGACAGTGATAAAGTCGGGAAAATTGTCCTGGATATATCTGATGTGCAGGGTCAGGGTCTCGATAAAGAGTTTTTGCTCGTCACTGCTCGTCTTGAAATGTTGAATGTTTTGCAGGTGCTCTTCGATGGAGCTGAGCTGCCTCTCTTCGAGCAGACGCCGCATATCGGAAAGTACCGAGACGATAGCGTGGATATCATTGTTGATGGTGGCTCTATCACCGAAGATGCCGTGCGAAGCCGTGCTGTAGTTGAGCAGAAAGATAAAAGAGTTTTTAATACCGGCATTGAGCATCAGATAGTGGTCAACGGCGTAATTGTATTCCAGGATCTGGCTGCCCAGATCGATCAGAGGATAGTCAAGAGCGAGGTATTGCTCTTTGCTGAAGAGCGGCGCGTTATAGAGTATGGCGTAGGCATCATTGATGCTGCGTACCCCTTGGGCGATATCATCCTGGTTGTTGTAACCGTACAGCGCGCTTTTTAAAATATCGTAGGAGAGTGCGTGATAATCGCTTTGGAGTGTGTGAAAGGCGTTGATGACCGTTTTGTACTGCTGCGCATATTCGCGCTGGTGCAGATAGTAATTGGTTGTCAGAAATACAGAGGCGACCCCCATGATGAAGGCAACGAGTATGGAAAGATTCGGCCTCACGGCATATCCAGTATCTTCGGTCTGTCACCTTCGAGGCTTTTTAAAAAGATGATAAGCAGATCGCGGTCTTCTTTAGAGATGGTGATGCCCAGATTGTAACGTGCCATCGTTGTGATAGCCTCGTCAAGCGTCTGCGCGCTGGCATCGTGAAAATAGGGGGAGGTCAGGGTGATATTGCGGAGGGTAGGCACCTTAAAGACATTTTTATGCAGCGCACTTTTCGTCAGTGCAAAACGGTCCTGGTATTTCGGGTTGTAGGAGTAGTCTCTGAAAAGACCCATCTTCTGAAAGGCGTTTGCCCCGATATTGATGCCGTTATGGCAGGTGATACAGCCCAGAGACTTGAATTTTTCATACCCCTTCTGCTCCTCAGCGCTCAGCTTGATCTCACCGCGCAGGTAGCGATCAAAGCGGCTGTTAGGCGTAACAAGGGCCTTTTCAAATTCGGTGATGGCATCCGTCACATCGTCGATGGTGATCCGCTTTATACCGTATATCTTCTCGAAGGCAGCCTGATAGAGAGCGTTCTGATTAAGACGTGACTCGATCTGCTGCGGGGTCATGTTCATTTCGGCATGATCATAAAGCGGCCCGTAAAGCTGCATTCTTAGACTCTTTGCTCTGCCGTTCCAGAACTGTCTGAAATTGTACCGGGCGTTGTAGACAGAGGGAGACTGGATACTCCCTTTTCGGTTATGGACACCGAGAGAAACCGGATTTGGATCGGCGCCCCCGTGATCGAAACTGTGGCAGCTGAGACAGGAGACACTCTGGTCCGAAGAGAGAATCGGGTCGAAAAAGAGCATACGCCCCAGTTTGGCTTTGGCAATATCGACATCCTCAAGCTTGGCCGGCAGAGGGGCGATCGGCTCAATAGCATAAAGGAGCGTTGCCAAAAGAAAAAGTAGCAGTAATTGTCTAATCATGGTATATATTAGCATCAATATGACAAATCAGCATTAAAAATCTTTTGAGAGGTGCCAAAATTTCCGCAGGCCGGCTTCTGCCCTGTTGTCAAGATCATAGGTGATGTAGGTGAGATAGTTCTGAATATCTTTGGGTGCGATACCGCTTCGCTTTGACGCTTCATGGAGCAGGTATTGGGGGATCTTCCGCCGATCTCTTTTGAATGCTTTTGCAATTTTTTTGATCTCGGTGGTATGCTGATGGTAGCAGAGCACGGCAAAGACAAACGGAAGATGATAACGTTCGTTCCAGGCCTGCGCGAGATCGATCGCGTTCTCGTCGCCGCTGAGGTAGTGGCGCAACGCTTTGTCCCCGATCAGGACTTTGCCCTGCAGCCCGAGTACTTTTGCCAGGACGTTGGAGGTGGCACTGTCTGTGTCGACAGTGTTACTGTCGGAGAGTAGAAGCAGTACGCTGAGGACCTCTTTTTTTGCGATGATACCCAGATCGACATGCTGTTCGCGCCTGGCTTTTATGCTGGAGATAAAAGCGGCATCAACACGCCGGGCGGCATAATCCGCATTGATCTTTGAAGGCACCCCTTTTTTGTAGCGAAAACTCATCGCCTGGCTGCTGGAGCGGGTGTAGCGTTTCATAAAGAGATGAAAAGGAAGGAGGTTCAAGTATTCGATCTTACCAAAGAGCACGCAACCCCTTTTTTGTCGCTATTATAACGTATTGAAAGTTCCAGCTTCGGCACACCTTGCACAAAAGTTTAGCGCTCGACGCACAGCAGTGCGCTGTCGGCTAAACGTTTTGCACAATCTGCACCAAAACAAGGGTACCGCTCGCGAAGCGATGTTTCCTCGAAATCTGAAACTTTTGCAGGTTCGCCTAAGGTGAGCTGCGCCACCTTGCTTAACGCTTAACGCTTAACGCTTAACGCTTAACGCTTAGCGCCATCACGAATCACAGCTATGCTATAATCACACTGACAAATAAAGGGATAACGAAGGCCCTTTGAGGAATAAAAATGGTACGTGTAGAATTTTTGGGACCGATTCAAAAAGCGGCTTTGGAGATCGAAGCTTCAACGCTTCGGGATGTTGCGGCAGCCCTTCAGCATGATGATGAGGTAAAAGATTGGCTCGATAGCTGCGCAGTAGCGGTTAACGACACGCTGGTCAAAAGTCTTGATACAGCACTGAAGTCAGGTGATAAAGTCTCACTCCTGCCTCCGGTCTGCGGGGGCTGATATGCTGGAACTTTATGACGGTCCTGTTCCTGTAGAGGAGATCCTGGTCCGCTGGTACCGGGAGGAATCGGGCAGTAATTACGGTGCCTATATTCCGTTTATCGGTACGATCCGCGACGAAGAGGGGATCTCG
>CAZNQJ010000257.1:0-3529 GCA_964575205.1 uncultured Campylobacterales bacterium
GGCGCACTAGTGTGCGTTGAGAGGTGAACTTCGGTGCAAGATGTGCCGAAGCTAAGACTTTTCCCAGGCCAGAACAAACTCGTTGATGGCGATACTCGGAATCTTCATGCGGGCCGCTTTGGCAATTGAGACCAGCACTTTAGCCGCCGTGTCCAGATCATCGTTGATAATCAGATAGTCATACTCGCAGATACGCTGGACCTCGCGTTTTGCCATCTCTATGCGCTTGTCGATGATCTCCTGCTGGTCCGTTCCCCGCGTGAGCAGGCGATGTTTCAGCTCTTTGAGTGTCGGCGTTGTAATAAAGACCGAAGTACTGATGTCCGCCAGACGTTTTTGCACGGCATCATGACCCTGGACATCGATATCGAACAGGACCAACTTCCCCTCCTTGAGCGCTTTTTTCACAGGTTTGATCGACGTACCGTAATAGTTGCCGTGCACCACGGCATATTCCAGGAAATTCTCATCCCCGATATCGTTTTCAAACTGCTCTTTGCTTACAAAATGATAATGGACCCCGTCGACCTCGCCATTGCGCATCGGACGTGTCGTTGTCGATATCGAGAAGTAATAGTCGCCGATCTCATCTTCGATCTTTTTGATCAGTGAGCTTTTACCCGCACCGCTTGGACCCGACAGAATGAGGATCGCGCCTGTGTCATGATTCATGCTCTTCTCCGAATGTTAGATTGATGGTGATGGTACCCCGTAGCGATTTTGAGAGCTGAGGATTTTCCAAAGCCTGCAAAAGTGTGCGAAGTGCCTCGATCGACTCCTGGTTCTGCCTGCTCCGCTCCTTCTCTTGCAGCGGCTCTTCCCATGAGAGCTCCCCCGCCGGAATATCGTCAAGCTGCATCAGCAGTGCATCGTCAACACTTTGCGCCATCTCATCCTCGCTCAGATTGCGCAGGGCTGCTTCGAGCTCCTCGTCGATATCCTGTAACAGCTCATTTTCGCGCACAGTCTCCTCTTCCGCCGGTTCATCTTCATCCGAGGCATCCCCTAAAATATCCAGCATGGCTTTGACTGCAGAGACCTCTTCGCTGGAGAAGATATTTTCCAACACCTCCTCTTCGCTGGCTTCTTCGGCGCCGATCTCATGCAGGGGCTCTTCATCGATCTTCTCGAAGCGCTGGACGCGCTCAAGCGCATCCTGCTCAGCTTCATCCTCCTCGCCGACTATCTCATCTTCAGCGAAGAACGGGTTTTCGAAGTCATCAAAAACAAACTCGCGGGAGAGCTCCTTTTGCTCTTTTTCGATGAGTTCGGCCACCTGGCGCAGTATAACAAGCAGTTCTGTCGGCAAGAACGGTTTGAAAAGATGTTTTTCGAAAAGATCCGTATCTTCGCTCTCCCGCGTTGTAATAAAAAGGGAGTGCGCATAGATAACCCTGTCATTCAAATGCTCAAGAAATTCCCGGCTGAAAAGGTTGCCGTCTAAAATAAGAAGGTCATAGCTCTCACTCCTGATCTCGTCGATCGACGTAGCTATATCGAGATTGTCACCTGTTTTTTGGGTAATAAGCTTCACCAATTTTGCGACAACAGCATCATCATTGACCAGAAGAATATTCATCGAGAAAAAGACCTTTGTTTTTAATGGTATCATTGTAACAAAAGATAACTTCAAAAGATGATGAAAACACCCCGACTCTTCTCTGCAATTTTGGGCCTGCTGTCTCTCGCAATAACGCTGAGTTCAAATGAATACTACCTCCTTCCGGAGCATAACAGCGACCTTCTGCATACGTTAAAACAGAAGATAGAGCGTGCAACAGCTATTACAGTCATTACCGGTGAATTGGCTGCCCCTTCTATCGCAAGAAGCATCGAAAAATCACTGCAAAGAGGCGCCACTCTTCATCTGATCACCGCTGACTTCAAAAGCGCCGCCTTTTTTTCAAAGTACAGGAACACCCTTGTAAACGTGCCGAAGGATGAAGGGCTAAAAGAGAGATTCGGACTCAATATTCTGATCATAGACAACAGTGATGTCTGTTTCTCCAGCATCGCCTTCAGCGAACTGCTTTTGAAGCGAAATATCGGCGAGGTGATCTGCACAACGGATCAAGAGTCGATTCTCTTCGGCAAGAAAACCGAAAAAAGTTTTTCAGAGCGTTTTGAAGCGTACAACCGCTGACTACTTGATCTTTTCAAGTACCTTATCGTGAAGACGGTAGACTTTATCGCAGCGGTTGGCGAACGCTTCATTATGCGTCACCAGTACAAGGGCCGCCCTGTTTTCTGCGACATACTCTTCGAAGAGCTCCATCACCTCCAGCGAAGTGGCGTTATCGAGATTGCCCGTCGGTTCATCCGCAAAGATGATCCGCGGTCTTTTCGTCAGAACCCTCGCAATGGAGACCCTCTGCTGCTGCCCTCCCGAGAGTTCCGTAACCTTCTGGTTAATGACCTCGTCGAGTCCCAGACGTTTTATCAGCGTCTCGTCTATAGGCTTGTTTGCAAGGATCGAAGAGACCTCCAGGTTTTCATAACCGCTGAAGCCCTTGAAAAGGTAATGCGACTGGAAGACCAGTCCCAGCTCATCCCGACGCAGTTCGACCAGCGCTCTGTTCTTGAGCGTATAGATATCTTTCTCAAGGAGTCTTACTTCGCCTTCGTCCGGCTTAAGCAGGCTTGAGAGGATATGCAGCAGCGTCGATTTACCGCTGCCGCTGGCACCGACGATAGCCAATGTCTCGCCCTCTTCAAGAGTGAGATCGATATTATGGAAAAGCGGGTACTCAAAGCGGTGGGCAAGGGAATGGGCATCTAAAATTTTCATAGGGTTATTATAATGAGATTGGTTTAAAAAAGGAGAACATCAGACGGTTTATCCGGTCGAATAATAATGTAAAAAAGAGTGTACTTTTGGGGAAGAGAGCCAAGAAGAGAGAATCTCTCCTCCTGTTAAGAACAATCCTGAAGGATTATGCCATCTGCGCTGCAACTTCGGCAGCAAAGTCATCGACTTTTTTCTCGATACCTTCACCTACTTCAAGGCGAACGAATGCAGAGATCTCAGCCGTACCGCCGACAGCTTTGGCAGCAGCAGCTACAGCTTCTGCAACAGTCATCTTGTCATCCAAAACGTACTTTTGGTCAACCAGTGCCTGCTCTTTGTCCAAGGTTGTATTGTCATCGATAAAGCGGGCAAGTTGTCCCGGTACGATCTTGTCCCAGATCTTCTCAGGTTTGCCTTCCTCTTTAAGCTTTGCTTTGATGTCCGCTTCGGCTTGTGCCAAAACCTCATCAGTCAATTGCGCCATAGAGATATATGTCGGAACGTTCTTAAGCGGTTTCTTAAGGCGAGCAAGCTCTTCGTTCTCTTTTTTGATCGCTTCGATGCGGCCTTTTGTCTCTTCTTCGACATAGTTGGCATCAAAATCTTTGTAGCTCAATGTTGTCGGTTTCATGGCAGAGGCATGCATCGAGACATTTTTTGCTGTTGCGACAAGCGCTTCGGCAGTTTTTGCAGAGTCACATTGATAGCAACAATAACACCGATGCGCGTATTGGAGTGAAC
>CAZNQJ010000258.1:0-3519 GCA_964575205.1 uncultured Campylobacterales bacterium
CCGAGATCGCAGCCGTAAGCTCTGAAACTGCCCCCGCCGATACCAAGATCGACATTGATCGTAAAGGCATCGCGTTTCATGACCGCTGCCGCCCTTACCTCGACCTCGTCGTTAAAGAGGTTCTCACCCTCTTTGAAAAGGATGACATCCTCGTAGGCGATCGTGAGCTTTGTTTCATCACATTCAGCACCGCTGGCACCCACCGACATCGCGATACGGCCCCAGTTCGGATCTTCGCCGAAAAGTGCCGTCTTGATCAGAAGCGAGTTGCTGAGGGCTTTGGCCACCTTCTCTGCTTCCGTGTTGCTGTAGGCGCCCGTGACATGATAGGTGACCAGTTTTGTAGCCCCTTCACCGTCTCGGACGATCTCTTTGGCCAAAAAGTCCATCACCGTGAAAAGAGCCTCTTCAAAGGCCTCATCGTCGTAGCAGACCGCGCGTGAATTGGCCATCAAAAGTACCGTGTCGTTGGTCGATGTATCGCCATCCACGCTCGCCGCATTGAAGGTTCTGGCATTGACACGCTCCAGGATCTCCTGCATCTTGATATAACTGATCTGGGCATCGGTGGTAATGTAGCAGAGCATTGTCGCCATCGCCGGGTTGATCATTCCCGCGCCCTTGGCCATTGCACCGATCGTAAAGGTCTTGCCGTCTTCGAGTTCGACATCCACCGCTATCTCTTTTGCGAAACGGTCTGTCGTCATGATCGCATTCGCAGCAGCATGAGGGTTTTTCGCACTCAGGTCAAACTTTTCCGTTCCTGCGATGATCTTCTCTTTCGGCAGGCGCACGCCGATCACACCGGTCGAACTCATCAGCGGGTTTATAAGACCGCTGTTTCTCTTTTTGACGCTTTCGAGGATCTCTTCCAGATCTGCCAGTCCCGGCTTGCCTGTCATGGCATTGGCATTTTTGGAGTTGATCATGACAAAATTGGTCTGTTTCACCCCTCTTGCATGATGAATGGGTGCGGCAGCCATTTTGTTTGTCGTAAAGACAGAGGCCAGGGCACAGACGGTGTCGCTGTAGACGAAAGCCATATCCTTTGCGCCTTCGCGCTTCAGTCCCGCCGAAATACCGTCGGCATAAAACCCTAGCGGTGCGCAGACGCCTTCACTGTTACTTGTAATCTTATACATATTTCAATTCCTCTGGTTTTTGACGTTTTTGAACAATACCTTTGGTAATGTTTATTCCTCTCTGGGTACCGATGACAAGAAGTTTTGACTCGCTTGTCACCAGCTTGTTGCCATCAGGCATCGCCACAAACTTGCCGTCTTTTTTTGTCATGCCGACAACCGCCACATTGGCGATCTGGCGCAGGTGTGTCTCTTTGAGCTTGCGCAGTACCATCCAGCTGTATTTCGGTACAAAGACCTCTTCCATATCGAGCGGGGTATCGCTTTTATACAAAAACTCTTCAAGCAGGTTCTCCATATCGGGACGTGCCGCCATTGCCGTAATACGCTGTGCCGTCAGCTTGGTTGCCGATACAACCGTATCCGCACCCAGCTTTTTGAGTTTATCCACATCGCTTTGGGTCTCTGCCGCCGAGATGACGTTATACGGTTTTGGAATAAAATGCTCTTTTTCAAAGAGGCGCACCGAAGCGATGATCGCGATGTTGTCGGCAATCGAGTTGGAGAGGGTAATGAGCCCCTCGGCTGAACTGAGATGCGACATCAGCATCGAACGTTCGGTATGCGGCTCCTCCTGTATGAAGTAGGGGTATTTATACTTCTCGGCAATTTGCTCCATATCTTCACGCGGATCAACCACGACAAAAGGGATGTGGTTGGCACGCAGCTGCTGTGTCACCTCGATCGTATAGTCGTTATGATAACAGACGACAAAATGTTTTTTAAGACGCGCGATCTTATACAGCATACTGCGCTCCTTCAACGTATTTCTTAGATGGCCCCGGTTCAACTCCGAGACCATAATACCCACTGCCATCGAGAAGACGGCAAATCCGGTAATGATAAGCGTGATCGTAAATATCCGCCCCGCATTCGAGATCGGCGAGATCTCTCCGAATCCAACAGTCGTAAACGTAATACCTGTCTGATAGATCGCATCCATAATGGTAAAATCATCAATGGCAATATAGCCGATTGTTCCAATTAACATCGTAAGTACGGTAAAGATTATCGGTAGACGGAATGCGTGAAGATTTACATAAAAATTTGGAAGAACGGAAGGGTCGGGTTTGGGAGCGGTCTCCCAATGTAGAAAGTTTCGAAGCCTGGTGATCAGGTTCAAACTACAACCTTAACAGGTTACGAGTTTTTCTTTAGTGTACGAAGCTCTTTTGCAGAAATTTTGATCTTTTGAGTACTGCCGTCATCAAGTGTGATACGTACTACTCTAAGATTTGGCAAAAAACGACGTTTAGTTCTGTTTTTTGCGTGTGATACATTATTTCCGCTCATTGGGCCTTTACCGCTGATTGCACATTTTCTTGCCATAGGTAATTCCTTGCGTTTTTTTAAGTTGCGCATTATATCTTTGTCAAACAAAAAACGAGCTTAACAAATTTCATGATCCAACTTATATTTTTATTTTTGAGTCACGGGATTATAACACAAAAGAGAACATAATCTTCTGCGCATCAGATAGCAAGGGCGGCAGCTGCACCGGCCGGCGCAATTCATAAAAGATCTAATAAACGCAAATGCCGCTGAATGGGATGTTTATCTCCTTTGCAAAGCGTCTCTTCTCCAAATTCCGACAGTCATAAGCTTTTTTCGCTAAAATTACAAAAAACTAAAGTAGTCTATATGTTAGTAGCACCAAGCGTACTCTCCGCCGATTTCGGGAACCTGGAACGCGATGTCAAAGCAATCTGTAATGCGGGTTGCGACTTCGTTCATGTTGACGTCATGGACGGCCATTTTGTTCCCAACCTGACCCTTGGGCCGGTTGTCGTCTCGGCTATCGCCAAAGCAGCGACAAAGCCGCTGGATATCCACCTTATGGTCGAGAACAATACCTTCTTTGTCGATCTTTTCGCACCGCTGAAGCCCGGTTTCATCTCTTTTCATATTGAGGAGGAGAAAAACCCGCACCGTTTGGTCCAATATATCCGATCACTGGGTATCAGACCTGCCATCGTTCTAAACCCGCATACGCCGGCCGAAGCGGTCGAGTACCTCCTGAGCGATATCGACATGGTCCTTGTCATGAGCGTCAACCCCGGTTTCGGCGGACAATCGTTTATACCGACAGTCGTCGAAAAGATCAAGCGCCTTAAAGCCCTTCGTGACAGGATAAACCCGGACTGCCTCATCGAGATCGATGGCGGCGTCTCTGATAAAAACATTGCGATGCTCCAGGAGGCCGGCGTCGATGTCTGTGTTGCCGGCTCTTATGTCTTCAAACACGACTCATATGAAACAGCGATTGCAAGCCTGCACATCTGATCATGATGATTTTTCTTCTCGGTGCCTCTCAACACTTTAGAGAAGAGCTAACCGGCAGGAAAACTTCCGGTAAAGGAGCATTCAATGTATAAAG
>CAZNQJ010000259.1:0-898 GCA_964575205.1 uncultured Campylobacterales bacterium
GGTAGTAGATCGCTTCGACTTTTAGCAATGCGTAGTAGCGCTCCTGGTCTTTCGGCGGGCGCACCTGGCCTGTGACAACGTCACCGCCGCGAAGGGCAAACTTTTTGATCTGCGTACTTGATACGTAGGCATCGTGAAGCGAATCGCTGAACGTCGTGTCGATAGCGCGCAAGAAACCGTAGCCGTCCTGCATGGTCTCCAAGATACCGGTGAAGAGGATGAACCCGCCCTGCGATGTCTGAGATTTCAAGATCTCGAATATCAGATCCTGGCGTTTCAGCTCATTGGGCTGTTCAACATCGAGTTCATCTGCTATTTTGACAAGTTCGTCCAGGGATTTTGTACGTAGATCTTCGATCGTGTGACCGGTTACCGGAACATGAGTTCGCGAGGATTTGTTGTTTTTCTGCTGACGGGTGTCGCTCATAATTTACCTTAGAAGTAGTGGGATTTCTTATAGAGTCGTGAATATTGTAATGAAGAAGTGATTTAAGATGTTTCAATAGCGTATTTTATAACAAGTGAAAGGCAGATGTCAAGTTTAGTGCCCTTAATCGTGTTTTAAAATGAAATAGGAGGCTATTTAGCCTCTCTAGAGTTTAAATGCGATAAAATAATCACACGTATTAAAAGCCGGAATAATGAGTAACCGCTTTGATTTTGCACTTTACGTTGATGAGACTCTCTCCTGAGCCATTGCCTCAAAGCGTGAGAAGATAGAATTCTACGATCTTTTGAGTCAGGATATGCGGTCGGATTCAGGCCAAATCTATGATAAAAGCTTTGGGTTCTCTTGATAATATTCCGCTTGATGTGATCGAAGTCGGGAGTGTCATCACTACAGCGGTGAAAAACAATCTTTAAAGAGAAGTTACGAGGAAAATAGATGATCGAATAT
>CAZNQJ010000259.1:908-3500 GCA_964575205.1 uncultured Campylobacterales bacterium
TGAACGATGAACATTTTATTGCCAAGATCGCCGAGGTTGCCGAGGCGTGTCTGAAGGTCTATCGCAGCAGCAAGAAGACGATGTTGGCAGGCAACGGCGGTTCCGCTGCCGACGCCCAGCATATCGCGGCGGAACTGGTCGGTCGCTACGGTTTTGACCGTCCTTCGATCCCCTCGCTCGCGCTGACGACGGACAGCTCAAATCTGACCGCTATCGGTAACGATTACGGTTATGACAAGGTCTTTTCGCGCCAGGTCGAGGGGATGGGCCAGGAGGGCGATCTCTTTATCGGCATCTCCACCTCAGGCAATTCGCAAAATATCATCACTGCTTTCGAATCGGCCAAAGCGAAAGGGATCACGACCGTCGCCCTGACAGGCCGCGACGGCGGGAAGATGGCACAGATGGCCGATTATGCCCTGATCGTCCCTTCCAATGCCACGCCGCGTATCCAGGAGTCGCATATCCTGATCGGGCATATCCTCTGTGACATTATTGAAAAAGAGCTCTTCGGCGAAGGCGTCGAAAACGTATGACAGAGCTAAAGCGCTTCATCTCTTCGGCTTTGGCACCGGTATGCTGCCGCAGAGGGCTGATCCCTGAAGGCATTCAGCTAAAATGACCAGACAGCCTGCACTTTTCCTGGACCGTGACGGTGTTGTTAACGTCGAGAAGCACTATCTGCATAAAATCAGGGATTTCGAGTTTATCGACGGTATTTTTGAACTGTGCAAAAGGTATCAGCATCTCGGATACAAGATCATTGTCGTGACCAACCAGTCCGGCATTGCCAGGGGCTATTACAGCGAAGAGGATTTCAAGCGGCTTACGGTCTGGATGAGAGACGCTTTTAAAGAGAAGGGCATTGTTCTTGATGATGTCTATTACTGCCCGCACCATCCCGAGATCTCAGGCGAGTGCAGCTGCCGAAAGCCGGAACCCGGGATGCTGACGACGGCGGCTAAAGAGCACGATATCGATCTCGGCCGTTCTCTTCTTGTCGGTGACAGTGAACGTGATATCACTGCCGCCCATCGGGCGGGGATCAAAGAGACCTACCTTTTTTCACACAAGGCCAACCGAAGCGATGCCACAAAGATCATCAGATCACTGAAAGAGTTACTATGAAGATTATGAACACCGGCGGTACCTTTAATAAACGCTACAACCCGCTCAACGGTACACTTGAAGTGCCTTTTGACAACCTGGCCGTTGAAGCGATCGTCAAAAGCTTCGCCTACGAGGTGACGATCGCCGGAATGATCTATAAAGATTCGCTGGCGATGGAGCAGAATGACCGGGATCATTTGGCCGCCATTTTAAAAGCGGATGACGAGGATGTTTTTGTGGTTGTCCACGGTACCGACACGATGGATCTGACGGCGCTGACCCTTTCGAAGTATCTCCAGGACAGGGTGATCGTGCTGGTCGGCTCAATGGTCCCCTTCTCCATCGATCCGACCGAAGCAAGTCTGAATCTGGGTATGGCACTCGGTTTTGCCGCGACAGAGCCGGCACCGGGTATCTACATCTGTATGAGCGGTATTATCGCGCCATTCGATCAGATTCGCAAAAACCGATCAGCCGGGAGGTTTGAGATTGTCTAATGTAGCGTGTTCACACTGTCACCTGCAGTTTGACGAATCGGTCATGATCAAAGACGGTGAACACTTTTTTTGCTGCAAAGGGTGCCAGGGTATCTTCCATCTGCTTCAGGACGAAGGGCTGGAGAGTTTCTACAATAAATTGGGGGATGAGACGCTCACGCCGCCGACACAGCAGTTCCAGGACAGCACGAATTTTGATTCACCCGCGTTCAACGACCGCTATGTCTCTGTTGACGATGAGGGTTTTAACGAAGTCTCCCTGATCATCGAAGGGATCCACTGCGCCGCCTGCGTCTGGCTGAATGAGAAGGCGCTGCATAAGATGGCAGGGGTTGTCGACGCGCACATCAACCACACCAATAACAAAGCGCGAATCATCTGGGATAATGAGGTCGTCAAGCTCTCCAGGATCATCGATATGATCCGTGCCATCGGCTATGATGCCTTTCCGTACGATCCTGCGATACAGGAGGCCCGTGCAGAGAAAGAGCGCAAAGACTACTACCTGCGCATCGCGGTAGCCGCCTTTGCGATGATGAACATCATGACGATCGCCGTGGCGCAGTATGCCGGTTTCTTTACCGGGATGGAGCAGGATATCAAGACGATCCTCAATGTGGCCGAATGGATACTCTCGACACCGGTTCTTTTTTACAGCGGATGGGTCTTTTTCAGAGGGGCCTATTACTCTTTCAAGACGAAAACGGTCAATATGGATATCCTGGTCTCAACCGGTGCCCTGCTGACCTACCTCTACTCTATCTACATTACGGTATTTGAAAAGGGTGAGGCCTATTTCGATTCGGTGACGATGATCATAACCTTTGTTCTGCTGGGGAAATTTCTGGAAGTCCTCAGCAAGAAAAGTGCGGCCGACACGCTCGACCTGCTCTCGAAACATGTGCCGAGCGAAGTGACGCTTCTGCGAGACGGTGAGCAGATAAATGTCAATGTAAGCGAGGTGAAGGTCGGTGATCTCCTTCTG
>CAZNQJ010000260.1:0-3484 GCA_964575205.1 uncultured Campylobacterales bacterium
TGCACAATCTCATCTCTCTTTCTTCCCTCTGAGGTTGGCTAGGGTTTTTAGAGGTGCCCTTTGTAGTAGGCGGATTCAAAATCATCCCTGATCTGCTCCGCCAGCGTTTCGTCTTGGACCTCCGCGATCATCTCGTTGGCAAAGGAGAGGATCAGCATCTTGCGTGCTTCGTCGAGGCCGATACCGCGAGAGCGCAGGTAGAAAAGCGCTGCTTCGTCAAGCTGTCCGGTGCTGGAGCCGTGCGAGGCTTCGAGCTCGTCGGTGTAGATCTCCAGCTGCGGTTTGGCCTCCATGAAGGCGTTGTCGTTAAGCAGGATCGCCTTGGAGTTCTGTCTGGCACCGGCGTAGCGGGCATCGTGGTCGACGCGTATCAGACCGTCAAAGATGCCGGTGGCACTCTCTTTGAGGATCGATTTTGCCAGGTGCACGCTCGTGGCGTAGGCGCCGTTGTGTCGGAGTCTGACGACATTGCCGCGGCGCGCCTTTCCGGCGGCGTAGAGCAGGTGGGAGACCCTGGTCTGCGTGTGGTCGGCCAGATCGTTCTTGTAGAGATGAAGGGCGCTGCCGCTGCCGAAATCAAAGGTCTGCAGCGTCAGTTCCGCCTGCGGCCGAACATCGAAGCGGTGCGAACCGATCACAACGGCATCGCTGCCGTCACAGCTCTGATTGCGTATCCAGGTCAGTTTGCCGCTTTCGCCGACGCTGACGTCGAGGCCGTAGAGCAGCAGGGAGCCGCTGCTGCTGCCGTAGCTGAAGCGCTCATACACCTTTACTCGGCAGCCGGGCGCAATCTGGAACACGATGCGGTACGGCAGGAGGCTCTCTTCGCACTCGAGGCGGTGGACGATGTTGATATTCGCGCTGCAGTCAATACCGACAACGATGCAGCGCGGCGAAAGCAGGTGGGAGAGGTAGTAGAGCGCATCGAAATGGGCCATGTCGGCTTCAAACCCGCTCTGTAAGGTGACTTTCACCCCTTCGGGAACGGTGGTGACCACCCCGTCTCTGATCTCCAGCGTCTTCTCGCTGAGCGTCATGTCGCCCTGGAGCGGCTCTGCCAGCGTGTAGTCGCTGCCGAGCAGGGGCTTGATGGAGAAGTGGCGGTACTGCTCGCTCTTGTTGCCGGGAACGCCGAGCTCCAAAAACCGCTGTGCGATCGCTTCTCTGCCGGCATCGAGCTGAAGGGATTCTGCCAGTTGGACAGCGGTCGGAGCGCTCAGTTCGGAGGGTATCATGATGACGACTCCTCAATGCCCTTGTACCCTTCCGCCTCCAGAATCTTGACCAGTTCGGCACCGCCGGTCTTGACGATCTTTCCGTCCTGGAGGACGTGGATGTAGTCGGGGTCGATGTAGTCGAGTATGCGGCTGTAGTGGGTGATGATGATGAAACTGCGCTCGCCGTTCTTCATGCGGTTGATCCCTTCGGCAACGGCTTTGAGCGCGTCGATGTCAAGACCCGAGTCGATCTCGTCGAGGATGATAAGGTCGGGTTCGAGCATCTCCATCTGCAGGATCTCGTTGCGTTTCTTCTCGCCGCCGGAGAAGCCTTCGTTCAGAGAGCGCTGGATCATCTCGGTTTTCATACCGAGCTCCTCGGCCTTCTCGCGCATCAGCTTGAGAAACTCTGCGGCGTTGAGCGGTTTTCTGCCCTCGTGCTCGCGTTTGGCGTTGACGGCGGCCCTGAGGAAATAGGCGTTGTTGACACCGGCTATCTCGACAGGGTTCTGAAAGCTTGCAAAGATGCCCTCCAGGGCGCGCTGTTCGGGTTCCGTTTCGATGATGCTTTTGCCCTTGTAGAGGATCTCGCCGCCGGTGACCGTCACGTCGTAATGGCCGATGATGGCCTTGGTCAGGGTCGATTTACCGGAACCGTTCAGCCCCATAATGGCGTGGACTGACCCCTTTTCAACATTGAGGTCGAGTCCGTTGAGTATGGTCTTGTCGCCGATATTCACGGTCAGTTTTTTTACAGTTATCATCCTACACTCCCTTCGAGCGTTAAGTTGAGCAGCTCTTTGGCCTCGACGGCAAACTCCATCGGCAGCTGGCTGAAGACCACCTTGCAGAAGCCGTGCACGATCATGGAGACGGCATCCTCTTCGCCGATGGCGCGGCTCTTCAGGTAGAAGAGCTGTTCGTCGCTGATCTTCGAGGTGGTCGCCTCATGCTCGATCACGGCGCTCGCGTTTTGCGATTCGAGCGTTGGGAAGGTGTGCGCCCCGCAGTCGGGACCGATCAGGAGACTGTCGCACTGGCTGAAGTTGCGCGCCCCCCGGGCGTTCAGCCCGACCTTGACCAGTCCCCGGTAGCTGTTTTGGCCGTGCATCGCGGAGATGCCTTTGGAGATGATCGTCGAGCGGGTATTTTTGCCGAGGTGGATCATCTTCGTGCCCGTGTCGGCCTGCTGCGCCCGGGAGGTGACGGCGACCGAGTAGAACTCGCCGACGGAGTTGTCGCCTCTGAGGATGCAGCTCGGGTATTTCCAGGTGATGGCGGAGCCGGTCTCGACCTGGGTCCATGAGATCTTCGAGTTCTCCCCTTCGCAGAGGCCCCGCTTGGTGACGAAGTTGAAGATGCCCCCTTCGCCCTTGTCGTCACCGGGGTACCAGTTCTGTATCGTGGAGTACTTTATCTCGGCGTCTTTCTTGGCGATCAGCTCGACGACGGCGGCGTGAAGCTGGTTCTCGTCGCGCTGCGGCGCGGAACACCCCTCGTTGTAGGAGACGTAGCTCCCTTCGTCGGCGATGATGAGGGTGCGCTCGAACTGCCCGGTATTCTGCGCGTTGATGCGGAAATAGGTCGAAAGCTCCATCGGGCAGCGCACCCCTTTGGGGACATAGACAAAGGTGCCGTCGGTAAAGACGGCCGCATTCAACGCAGCGAAAAAGTTGTCGCTCATCGGCACGACGGAGAAGAGATGCTCCTGCACCAGCTCGGCGTGATCGCGGATAGCCTCGGAGATGGAGCAGAAGATGATGCCCAGCTCGTTGAGGGTCTTGGAGTAGGTAGTCTTGACCGAAACGGAGTCGAAGACCGCGTCGACGGCGATGCCCTGAAGCATCTTCTGCTCTTCGAGCGGAATGCCCAGTTTGTTGTAGGCTTCGAGAATGTTCGCGTCGACCTCGTCGAGGCTGTTGGGCGCCTTTTTCGGCGCGGCGAAGTAGGAGATGGACTGGTAGTCGATGGGCTTGTAGTGCACATGCGCCCAGTGCGGCTCTTTCATCTTCTGCCAGCGGTGCAGCGCCTTGATGCGCTGCTCCGTCATCCACCCCGGCTCGTTCTTCTTTGCGGAGATGAAACGGATAACATCGTCGTTAAGCCCCGGCGCGACGGTGTCCTCTTCGACATCCACGGTAAACCCGAGCTTGTACTCCTGGGAGACAAGCTTGTCAACATCCTGCTGTGCCATAACTGCTCCTTTTCTGTCTCTATATAACCACTATATTCCAAACAGGAGAAAAATTATCTTATTAAAAAAAGGT
>CAZNQJ010000261.1:0-3483 GCA_964575205.1 uncultured Campylobacterales bacterium
AGCCCGTGTCGTAATTTAAGAGAGAAAAGATGCTTGCCGTAAGGGTATTTGAACGTTACAGACCCGTAACCGATATAAGTCAAAAGATCAGAATTGTAATCTCTGTTGTCGGGGATGCGGTACCACCCTTTTATCTCCGTAAACAGCGCGCCTGTTTGAAAGAGAACAGAACCGGCTAGATAATTCCATGAGCGTTCTATCTTGGCGGCGGTAAGATTGGCATCACTCTGGAGCTCCCCCCGCCCGTTTGACTGGTGCCCAAGGTAAAGACCGAACTGCTTGATATGCAGCCGGTCAAGCGCGTGATAGGTCGGCATAATCATGAAGAGTTCCGGGTTGTAATTGTTCTCCCTGAAATAGGCCCGATGCACATAAGTCTGCCAGTATGATTTTTGCGTATACCCGAATGAGCATGTCACATCATGTCCAAAAAGCATCGTTATATAATCGACGCGGACACTGAACTGGAACTCTGTCTCTGTTGATTTGGGATCATACTTCGATTCGGTCAGATTCTGGTAGTCACCGTTGTTGCGGTGTGAAAAAGGCAGGAAGTAATTTGTCTCGTAGATTCCGAGATTAAATTGTGACTCGCTGAACTGCCTGATCGTTTTTTCGGTCTCGGGATTATCAACAGAGTCCAATGATTCGTAAAAATTCCGGTGTGCCTTCGCATGTTCAGAGGCAATATTACTCTCTTGATATTCAGTATCGGCGATTACGGTAGAGAGTAGAGTACATGCAAGCAAAAGCAAGTGAAATAGGTTCATCGCGTTCTCTTTTAACCTTATCTTATCCTAAAAAAGTTGCCCGCAGTAGTGTCATGCGGGCAGGAAGGCGAGCAGTGCCGCCGTCACGGCGACGTTAAGCGACTCGACCCCCCGCTCCATCGGAATAGAGAGCGATTTGTTGCAGAGCCTGGAGACCGCCGGGCTGACCCCTTCGCTCTCGTTGCCCAGGACGAAGATGACCCGCCTGCCCATCTTCAGGCTGTAGATATCCGCTTCGGCGTGCGAAGAGAGGGCATAGACCTCGGCGTTCCCGGCCAGAGCTGCCAGCGGTGCCTCAAGCGTCTTGCAGTGGAAGATGGGGATCTTGAAGAGCGTCCCGGCACTTGCCTTGATCACCAGCGGCGAGATCTTCGCACTGCTGTTGGTCGGCAGGATGATACCGTCGATCTTCCCCGCGGCCGCAGAACGGACGATCATCCCCAGGTTTTGCGGGTTCTGCACCCCGTCAAGGGCAAGCAGTCGGAAAGCGTCGCCGAGTGTCGATTCGATCTCGTCGCTCTTGCGGTAGTTGGGAGCGATGATATCGATCGCCACCCCCTGATCCTGCTTGGCATTCTTGGAGATGCGGGAGAGCTGCTCTTTCGTATGCGTCTTTATTTCGACACCGCGCTTGTCGGCCAGCGCTCTGATCTCGCGGATCACCCCCTCGTCGCGGTTGCTTTGCGAGATGTGCAACTTATGGACCTCAACCGTCTCATCGTTGAGGATCTCAAGGAAGACGTTTCGTCCGTACAGGGTAATAATGGTATCAAAAAAGGCTTTTTTGTCTAGGTAGGCTTTCGAATCTTTCAAATTGGACCTCAGGATAGTTTCATGTGTCTCAGCATAACAGAGAATACTTTAATCCGTAGAGCCGTTATCAAACAAAAATGTCTCTAATAGCAGGTATGCTTATTGCATATATCCATTTCAGTATCCAACCGACACCCTGGTCTGTAGCCATTCATGGCCATACTTCCAGCAGAGACGTTGCAAGCTACATCATCTTTACATTTTTCAGCCTATTATGACAGCAACAAAGATGAAAGGAATCTCAATGTTACACATCACGATCAAGGACGGTCAGCTTCTGAGAAATGGTCAGGTCATAGACCTTAGCAGCTGCTCGCTCAATAAAAAAGTGGCCGAGGTCTTTCACTACCTCCTGAAGAACAACATCCATATGGTGTTCGAAAAACGCAATGAAAGCATCTCATTTTCTGCTCTTCGGCCTGACATCAAAAAACGCCTTATCAATGCGCTTAAATCCGAGCAGCTTATCCGTCGTTAGGCATAAGCGTACCGTTGTCTCTTTTCAAAAATCCAGACTGAAACCGAAGCTCAGATTATACCCGGTCAAACCATCACCTCGCGACCAGCTCGGTTCAATGAAATAGCGGCTTATGTAGGCACTTTTTTCCGGTGTATTCCAATAAGCACTCAGGCCAACCGTTCCATAATTAGTGACCTGAGTGACCTTTGCCAGATCTCCCCAGATATAATTTGCTTTTAAAAACGGTTCTAATGTCAGATTCATGCCGTGATAACAGATTAACGGGGCTGTCTCAACCCCGGTGCTCAGCGAGGCGACATAACTCTGTGAATTCAACGAAACCACATCCCCGATGACATCATTCACAATATCCACCAGGTTGAGTTTCGACAAGGTTTTGTACAGTTTATAGTTGAGTTTGAAATAGGTCTGGTACCCTCTGTAGAGTCGCTGGTAATCGTACTGGGCAAAAAGTTTATAAGAGTAGTTTTCATTAAAATCATCTTTAAAAAAATTTTCGATATCGCTGCTGTTGAGACCATCACTGCTCCTTACGGATACACCGACACGCGAATAGAGTATCTCTCCTCCGAGAGAGAAATCGGAGTGTTTGCCCAGTCGGTACCGCACCCCTGCGCCTATACCCCCGACATAGGTCTGTAGCCGGTTATCGACCTGCAGTATCGGGGTATCCGGCTGCGTGGAGGGGTCTATATTTTGAACAACTGAATTATTGCGGGTATCACTGTAGGCCAGATCAAAGAGCAAAAACAGGTTGCTGTATTCGTTCAAAGGGTCAAATTGGTACGTTAACGGAAGGTTATACATCCGCATGACCACATCGATCTTGTTAAAATAGTATATACCCGAGCTCAGGCCGTCCTGCGAGGTAAAAACAATAGATGCATTGATATTTGCGAGATAGACCTCTTTTGCTAAAGTCGCAGGCAAGGGCGCGCTGTGAAGCGTAACAAAAAGAACAACGGTTAAAAGTAATGCTCGCATGCACAATTATACTCTCAAATAGAGCGATTTAAAAATCCATCCCAGCTCTCTGAATCGTTTTCGAAGGAGCGATCAGCGCTTTATTGTTCTTTGGGAAAGAGCCGCTTCAAAACAAAATAACCCGCTACCCCGGAAAGGAGTGATCCCAGCAGAATACCGATGCGCTCATCGGTCATGTTGATACAGGGATCCCCGCTGCATTCGAAGGCAAGCGAGCCGATAAAAAGACTCATCGTAAAACCGATCCCGCCCAGAAGCGAAATCCCGTAGAGGTGTCCCAGATGAAGGCCGTCAGGCAATTTTCCGAATTTAAGTACGATCGCCAAAAGGCTGAAACTGAAAATACCGATCTGCTTGCCGATAAGCAGACCCAGCGCAATTCCGAAAGTAACATTATCGACAAGATCCTTGACGCCGACGCTGCCGAAACCGATA
>CAZNQJ010000262.1:0-2116 GCA_964575205.1 uncultured Campylobacterales bacterium
TGCAGCGGCAAGCTTTGCAAGATCGCCCAGCAGCCCGTCAAAGAGGCGGCACTCCTTGCCAAAGAGCGCAGCCTCGACGTGAACATGTGGAAGATGAACATGCCGAGCTTCATCGTCTACTCCGAAAAACTCGTCTCCAGAACGACCCCTCAGGCCGGCGAGATCGTCATTACCAAGAAGACCAATCTGGATGACTTCAACGCCACCGAGATTCTCTACGAAAAGCACGGCATCGTCCTTGCAAAAATCATCAAAACCGAGGCACGCCCATGAAACTCTCCATCGTCATTCCCGTTATGAATGAAGAAGACAATATCCAACCGTTGTTGTCCGCCGTATACGATTCGGTCAAAGCCTTCGATTATGAACTGATCCTGGTTGACGACGGCTCCAGCGACCGCACCATAGAGCGGATCAAAGAGCTCTCCAATACACGCACCCGTCTGCTTGTCTTCAACCGCAACAGCGGCCAGACCACGGCGATGGCGGCGGGAATCGAGATCGCGCAGGGCGACATCATCGCCACGCTTGACGGCGACCTGCAGAACGATCCGACCGATATTCCCCTGATGATCGAAAAGCTTGAGCGCGAGGGGTGGGACATTATCGCCGGACGCCGTCTGAAACGCCAGGACGGCATGTTCCTGCGCAAGGTGCCGAGCAAGATCGCCAATTGGATCATCCGCCGCTCGACGGGGGTCTATATCAGCGACTACGGCTGTACGCTGAAGATCTTCCGCCACGACGTCGCCAAGAACCTCGGCCTCTACGGCGAACTTCACCGCTTCATCCCGGTTCTGGCCAAGATGTACGGTGCGAAGATTACCGAGATGGACGTCAAGCACCACGCACGCATCCACGGGGTCTCGAAATACGGTATCGGCCGCACCTTCCGCGTTATGAGCGATCTGCTGCTGGTGCTGTTCATGCAGAAATACCGCCATAAACCGATGCACCTTTTCGGAACGCTGGGCATCCTCTCCTTCGGTGCCGGTGCACTCATCAACTTCTACCTGCTCATTTTGAAGCTGATGGGCGAGGATATCGGCCAGCGCCCGCTGATGACACTCGGGATCGTACTGCTGCTCGCCGGTATTCAGCTCATCACCACCGGGTTTATCGCCGAACTGATCATGCGGACCTATTACGAATCGCAGAATAAAAAGCCCTACACTGTCAAAGAAGAGTTCGTTGGAAAAGCGCCGATCGAATAAGGCCGCGATGGCCCTGCTCAAAGCAGCCGTCACCCTGGCGGCGCTTGCCTACGTCTTCACGCAGCTCGACTTTAACAAGGTAAAAGAGATTCTGCGCCATGCCGACCTCTTCTGGCTCTTTGCGGCGCTGCTGGCCTTCAATGCCTCCAAGATAGTCAGTTCCGTCAGACTCAACCGCTATTTCGGCGCCATCGGTCTGAAGCTGGGAGAACGCTATAACCTCATGCTCTATTACATCGGCATGTTCTACAATCTGTTTCTTCCCGGCGGTATCGGCGGCGACGGCTACAAGGTCTATCTTCTCCACAAACATCACCGCAGCGGGGTCAAGGCGCTGCTGCAGGCTGTCGTGCTTGACCGCATCAGCGGGCTGGCCGCACTGCTCTTTCTGGCCGGCCTCCTTTTTATGTTCAGCGGGTTCATGGCGATGATGGCCTACCTTCTGCCCCTTGCGATCGCCGGAATGATCGCCGTTTTTCCGGCTACTTACCTGGTGACCCGCTATATGTTCCACCGGTTCCTGGATGTCTTTGCGGTCACGACACTCCTTGGCATCGCCGTTCAGCTGCTGCAGCTGCTCTGCGCGCTCTTCATCGTCTACGCCATAAACGCCCAGGCGATGAGCGTCGATTATCTGACCCTCTTTCTGGTCTCGTCGGTCGTCGCGGTCCTGCCGATCAGCATCGGGGGCGTCGGCGTACGTGAACTGACCTTTCTCTACGGTTTCGGCCTCCTCGGCAGCGATGCGAACAGCGGCGTGCTCTTCTCGTTTCTCTTTTTCCTGATCACCGCGCTCTCTTCGCTTGCGGGGACCCTCTTTCTGCATAAGACCGGAGCGAAGAGAGCAGATCACTAAACCCGTATTACCGGCAGATGCGCGTATCATTCAGCTTTCGGATATA
>CAZNQJ010000262.1:2126-3482 GCA_964575205.1 uncultured Campylobacterales bacterium
ATACCGAAACTGCCGCTTATGGACACTGTTTGATACCCTTTTTATCTGAAATGTCGCTACAATCAGAAAAACAGTGATCCAAAAGGAGGCTGCAATGCGACCTGCTCCTGTAAGCGCGCTGCTCTGCGATATCGGCGGGGTACTGTATGTGGGAGATGCCCCTATTGAAGGGGCTGTCGAGGCGGTTGCCCGTCTTAAAACGAAATACAGGGTGCGCTTTCTGACCAACACCACCCAGAAGACCGGGGCGCAGGTGGTGAAGAAACTCCGGGCCATGGGCTTTGACATCGACCCCGGCGAGGTCATTACCGCCCTCGACGTCACCAGGATGCTGCTCGAGCGCGAACATTGCGGGGCGGTGTTCCTGCTGACCGACGATGCGCGCACCTTTTTCGACGACCTCCCCAAAGCCCCCTGCCGCTACGTCGTCGTCGGCGATGCCCAGAAAAACTTCAGCTACGAAAACCTCAACAGCGCATTTCGCGTGCTGCTCCAGGGGGGCGAACTGCTCGCGGCGGCGAACAACCGCTACTTCAAGGACGATGACGGCGAACTGAGCATGGATGCGGGCTGTTTTGTGGCAGCCCTGGAGTATGCAAGCGGCAAGAAGGCGCGCATCCTCGGCAAGCCCAGCCGGGAGTTCTTCCATCTTGCCTGCGCCTCGATGGACGCAGCGCCCGAAGAAACGCTCATGGTCGGCGACGACATCGAGAGCGATATTCTCGGTGCCCAGCAGGCCGGGCTTAAAGCCGTTCTGGTCAAAACCGGGAAGTTCGCACCCGCCGATCTCGAACGCGGCATAACCCCCGACCGCGTACTGAACTCGATCGCGGAACTGACGACTTTGACGTTCTAGTCTTCGAAGCTCTTTTCAAGCAGCTCGGTATCGTTGATAATCGTGACCGTCGTAAAAGGGTCGCCCTCGCTTTTGGACATCGTCGAGAACCCCTCCATCGAACCGCAAGCCGGGCATTTACCCTCATTCAAGAGGGGCAGCTGATCGATCGTTATTTTGGCATCGCAGCCCTGGCAGTAAAAAAATGTCTCCATCTTCTCTCCTTTTTTTTCTCTCTCTGCAACTTCTGTACTATCACTCTGAACAACAATTGCATACCGAAGGGGAAAGTCCCAAGGAGAAACGATGAAAGGGAGACTGTTCTGTCACCACTGCGACAAACATTACGAGGTTGACATCGAGGATATAAGAGCCGTTCAGGCTCTGGAGAGTGCCCGGTTCACCTTTGCCCACAACACCTACTTCTATACCGGCGGCTGTTTTTTCAAAACACTGGCGCAGTACAGACGTACCCTTCAGAAATAGGAAAATAGAGGAGAATAAAATGACACAAAACACAC
>CAZNQJ010000263.1:0-3479 GCA_964575205.1 uncultured Campylobacterales bacterium
TAGACAGTAAAAGAAGAACTATATTTTTTATCCAATACTATTTTTTCCAGATGAATGGTGTCTCAAAGAAGAAGTAGCAGTTTATTGTTGTGTGAGAGCGTAACGGAGTGCTCTTCACTTTTGCAATACAAGGGTATGACTCCCAAAATCTACGACGAGCAACTCACGTGGGAGATCCCGGCGATATTGAAAAGTTGCGAAGGCTTTTGTTTATAGTACTTCTCTTCTATCTCTTTTGACTGCTCATCATAAGGCTTTGTCATCACTTCCTGCAGCTCTTTGATAAGCGTATAGTCACCGGTTTCGGCGGCTTGATAGGCGGGGACGAGGAACCACTCCCGCAGGGTGTATTTCGGGTTCACTCTCTTCATCTGCTCTGATAGTTTCTGACGGGACTGGGGTGTTGTACCATCGATGCTTGATTGCCATTTCTTCAGCCACTGTGACCAGCGCTTTAGCAGTTGCTCATTGTTCGACGCATCACCGTAGAAGCTTTTTAAAAGGGGCGTGATCTCCTCAGGTATATGCGAGAGTTCGCGGAAGAAGATCGTATAATCCACCGAAGTTTGTATCATGAGCATATAAAGCTCTCTGAACAGTGGCTCGTCGAAGGTCGCCAGGCCCAGTTTAGAACTCCACATTGCTTCCACCTGCTCTTGCATCACTTTGGGAAAACCGTTTTCAACCGCATCGAGCTGCTCGCTGGCATCTTCGTGTGATGCCAGCAGGGGCTTTAGGGCCAGGCAGAACATGTGGAAATTCCGCTGGGCAGCTTGCGGCTGATTGAGAAACGAGAAGTGCGCGCCGCCGCCTGTCCAAGGCTGATATTTGGGATCGAACATATCGATAAACCCAAAGGGCCCGTAATCAAGTGTAAACCCTCCCACGGCTGTGTTGTCGCTGTTGAAGTTGCCTTGGCAGTAGCCTACACGAATCCAATCTGCTACGAGTGATGTGAGGCGTTTGCGAAACTCGATTGCCAATAAGAGTATTTTTTCAGCGAGTGGAGAACCAGGATCGATGACACCGTTGTACTCACGGTCGATTACGTGTAGAACTATCTTCTCCAGCTCTTCCATCGCTTTAGGGTGTTCATTTTTACGGGCACGACGGCCAAAAAGTTCGATCTGACCGACTCTTAGAAAGGAAGGGGCCACACGTGTCGTGATGGCCACATTCTCTTCGATCATCACTTCGGGGTCTCTTGAGTAGGAGCCCTGGTTAAACCAGGGCCGTCTTACCGTCTCCGTTTTGGAGGTGTAAAGGCTTAGAGAGCGTGATGTGGGAATGCCCAGCGCGTGCATATGCTCCTGTGCCAAAAACTCGCGAATACTCGAACGCAGTACCGCCCGGCCGTCGGCTCCGCGGCAGTAGGGGGTTCGGCCTCCGCCTTTGAGCTGCATCTCCCACCGTTGGCCGTTCAGGACACCCTCAAAAATAGAGACGGCACGACCGTCACCGTAGCCGTTACCTGTCTGAAAAGGGCACTGCTGGTAGTATTCAGTGCCGTAGATGGAGAGGGCATACCCCGTTGCCCAACCATGACGACGCAAAGGTGCCGGCAGCTCTGAGGCATCGCCTGAGAACATCCGCATAAAATCCTCGTTGGTTGCCAAGCCGTCATCAAAACCGAGCTCTTTAAAGAACGTCTTGCTATGCGCAATGTAATGCGGCTCCGGGATCGGTGTTGGATTGACGGGGACATAGTGCCCGCTGAAGACCTCTCTTGGCGCGTGGTCGACACCGTCATCTGTCGCTTCAGGATCAGCGTCAAGTGTATTTATGAGTGAATAGTCTGCCAAGCCCGCAAGATCGCCCAGTGTTTCTACCATTCTAAAGCTTTCTTCTGTCGTGTTCATATCTCTTCCTTGTTTCAGAAGCGAAACTGTTATAAGTTTTTAGCGTATTGTATAGTAGTTTGGTCAAAGAAAGAACAGGGAAAGAAGTTAATAGTTTTGTGCAAGATTTGCAGTTGGCTGCATTGCCAACCGTGAGCTAGCGGGCCAGCTTCGTCCGGAAAGAGATGACCCTGTCAAACGGTCTGCGCTTTGTCTATTTGGAAGGCGGAGAAGGTGAGCCGTTGATGTAGCAGCACGGCTTTGACGGCAATTCAATGGGTGCACAGACCGCCCTACATCCCGAAACCAATCTTAAAGGTTCTTGCACAGGAGCGAACGGCTAATGCAGTACTGGAAGAGCGCATCTTACGCCAGCTGATGGAACAGGCCATCGGAAATGAGATCCGCGGGATGAAGACAGCGACGCTGATTGTTTTTGGCACACAGGATCGCGTTATATCGGTCGAAACTGCGCATCTCCTCGAAGGACTATCACCGGACCCAAACCTTGTGTTTGTTGAGAATGCCGGGCATGCGGCTACGTTTGAAAAACCGCGGCAGTGCGCGAATGGCTATCGGGCATTTCGTGATGCACTGAAGATAAAAGTGATCTAAAACCATGTTGCCAAAGAGTCTTGACAAACCAGAAGAGACCAATCATTCCAGACATGATATGAAACAGTGATATGCATGGAAGCCATCGGTACCAGGTATGATTTATGTATATACGTTTCAAATGGTATTTAAGGGAGTGTATTTTGAATGCGTGTTTGGTGAATATATGTGAGACATTTGAAAAAACAACAGATTTTTTATCTAATAGGTCTCAGGAAAAAGAGGAGATCGTGACAAAACTTTTTTTTGATTTTTTAGAATGTTTTTCATCGTTGAAAGCAGAAAAACTTGAGTATCCAAAAGAGTTTCAAAATGATGTAAAACTCTATTTGCAAGGCCATCCGATCTTAAAGAAAAAATTTGAAGATGTAGAGATCCGCTATTTGATGTTGAGCGATTTTTATGATTTCTGCAGATTGACAAAAAGGTATAAAAAATAGAAGATGCCTTCTATTAGGGGGCTGTTGCTTTGTGGCAGACAGTTATGAAAACAGATCAGAAAGGAAACAGATGTTAAATTTTGGGCCGTTCAAGTCTCTTTCAACGAAAGAGTTTCAACAAAAAAAAGAGGAAGGTTTTCCGGTTATCGACGTAAGAAGAGCCGACGAGTGGGAACAGTACGGCATCATTGAAGGTAGCCATAAGATCACATTTTTTGATGAGGCGGGACAATTCGATCTTGATACGTTCCTAGAAGCATTTACAAAAGTGGTAACGAACAAGGAACAGCCTTTTATCTTAGTGTGCGCCCATGCAAGCAGAACAAAAAATATCGGTGAAATACTGGGCCTAAAACTCAAATATAAAAATGTCTATGAGCTAGACGGCGGGATTAATTGGGGTTGGATCGACAAAGGTCTGAAAACGGTAAAATAAAGACCGTTATCGTCTACAAGAGTACAGAGGAAGGGGAGCGTTCCTACCTTTGGCAATGAAGTATTTTCCGAATCAACGTGATATCCCGAAATAAATGGACCTGTATAGATTGGCGCATACAGAAGTAAAATGCCGCTTTCGTGTCAATAG
>CAZNQJ010000264.1:0-3454 GCA_964575205.1 uncultured Campylobacterales bacterium
CTGGGATATTATGGCACACGTCGTCGTAGGCGAGAATGAAAAATACTTAAGCTTGAAAGCAGACACACGCTATCCTAACGTTTTTGAGTATTAGCAGTAACCGTTTTGTGATAGTGAAATAAATTATAATTCTCCCGGAAACTCTCCGGGAGTGTATGTACTAATCAAATCCTCTTCTCTTCTCTGTGCAAAATACATTTATATAAATTATGTCGGAATTGTCAAGTAAACAGTGCAATTTCTCTTAATTGATTATAATACTTCAGAAGCAAAACCAAGGTCACATCATGACAATAAACACAACGATTCTTCCCAGTTCACGGGCCATTCGCTCCCATCTTTTAAAGAAGCAAAGCGAAGACGGTTTTTTGCCGAACTTTTTGACCATAGGCGAGTTTTTGCAGCGCGTGCTGCGGGTCGACGGCTACCACCGGATAGACGATGATACAAGAACCTTGCTGCTGTTAGAGGCAGCTGATTTTAAAAACTTTGCATCGCTGAACATCGAACGCAACTTTTTCACCTTTATCCAGAATGCCAGCTTTCTGTTCCGTTTTTTTGAAGAGCTGAGCGGTGAACTGGTCGAAATCGAAAATTTGGAGTTTGCCGACACCTACGGGGACTATGAAGAGCATATTGCCATTTTGAACGAGCTTTATCATCGCTACAGGAGACTCTGCGAAGAGAAAAAAGTGCTCGATCCGATTTTTCTGCCGCAGCAATACAGGCTGAATGAGAACTACCTCAAAAGCCTGGGCGAAGTCGAGCTCTATGCGCTCGGGTATCTGACCAATTTCGAGATGCAGGTGCTGCTTGAGTGTGCCCGTATCATCCCTTTTTCACTCCGCTACAGCGCCAACCGTTTCAACAAGAAGCTGACAAGGAAACTTGAAACAATAGGCATCGACGTTGCTGCCGACAGCACACAGACGATCAATCTGACGACGCTTGCGGTTGACGGCATCCAGCCAAATTCGGAGCAGATCAATGCCGAGGTGGAGAGCTTCTCGCAATCGCTGCTGCAGGTCGGGTTCATCAAACAGAAGGTGTACGCCTTCGTTGAGAAAGGGATCGCCCCCGAAAAGATCGTCGTCGTTCTGCCGGATGAGAGTTTTGCGCGGCATCTGAGGCGTTTCGATGAGGAGGGCAATTTCAACTTTGCCATGGGGATACCGCTGTCGGAGAGTTATTTTATAGAGGCCCTTGAAGCGGTGATGAACTATCTGGAAAACCGGAGTGTCGAGAACACGGCGCGCCTGAACCGCGTCGGGGCAGAGCTGCTCGAAGGGCTCTTTCCGCACTACCGTTCGCCGGTCAGCGGCCTGGAGTTCTCCGTTTTGATGGCCCCTTTTATAGAGAAAGAGCACGACAAAGCCGTTATCGACATCGTGAAAGAGGAGCTCTACTATTTCGAGAAGATCATACCGGCCCTGGGAGAGGCCCCGCTCAAATCGGCGCTGCACCTCTTCGCCAACCGTCTGAAGGCAAAGTCCATCGATGATGTACGAGGGGGCAAGATCACCGTGATGGGGGTACTGGAGACGCGCCTTGTAGAGTACGACGGGGTGATTGTCGTCGATTTCAATGAGAACACCGTTCCGCGAAAAAGCGAGAAAGATCTCTTTTTGAACTCTGCGACCCGCAGCAATGCTTCTTTGCCGACCACCGGCGAGCGCGAGGATCTGCAAAAACTCTATTACCACTCCCTTTTCACCCAAGCCAAGGCGGTGGCGATCTCCTACGTCAGCTCAAGCGATGCCGTTCCTTCGCGTTTCTTAACACAATTGGGGCTTAAACTGGACTCCCGGAAGCGCGACGAGGCCTATGCACCTGTTATCATGACAATGCAATCTCGAGAGAAAGTGGCTCTTCGAAAGATAGAAGGGGCGTATGATTTTACGAAACGCACGCTCTCTTCCACGGCACTAACAACTTTTCTGACCTGCAGACGGAAGTTCTACCACCGCTATATCGAGGGGATCAAAAACCACGAGATCGCCAAGGATATGCCGAAAGAGCATGAGATCGGCTCGGCCCTGCATGATGCGCTCAGGATCGTCTATGAAGAGCAGGACCACTTCACAGAGATTGAGCCGCTTAAAAAAGCACTCTCGAAAGCGCTCGATGAGTGCAGCGGCAACAGCGTTCTGGAGCGATACCTGCATAAACTCTGGATGAAGCGACTTGAGCCGTTTCTGGAGCATGAGATAGAGCGGTTCAAAGAGGTGAGGGTCCACTCGTGCGAGAGACAGCTTGAAGCGGAGGTTCGGGGGATAAAGCTCTTGGGCGTGATCGACCGCATCGATGCGACTGCCGAGGGATTGGAGGTGCTCGATTACAAAAGCGGTGCCTACAAGACCTATACCCTCAGGACGCTGGAAAATGCCAAGGATTTCCAACTGGAGTTCTACTATCTTTTGGCGTCGCAGCTGGGAGAGGTTCACGGCTGCGGGTTTTACGACCTTAACAGCGGCAAGATCATCAGAGAGAGCGTGCTGCACGAGAAGCTCGAAAAGCTCTACAGCATCCTGGATGAACTCCGTGAGAACAGCCATTTTGACTTTGAGATGACGGACAGAGTGAGCGACTGCAGCTACTGCGAGTTTGCTCATCTCTGTCAAAGGGGGCTGTAATGGCGTCATTTATTCCTTTTCATGCCTATGAGGCGAGCGCCGGTGCCGGAAAGACCTTCTCACTGGTCGTTCGTTATCTCTCCCTGCTCTTTATGGACGAAGATGCCGATAAGATCCTGGCGCTGACCTTTACGAACAAGGCGGCCAATGAGATGCAGGAGCGTATCATCGAGACGCTGATGCACTTTCAGGAGCGCGACGAGCGGTTTGAGGTGGCAAGGGTAACGGGCATCGATGCGGAAATGTTGCTGCAGCAGCGTCAGGCGGTTCTGGAACGTTTTCTACGCTCGGACGCCAAGGTGATGACGATCGACAAGTTCTTCGCCAAGATCCTCCGCAAGTTCTCGCTGCACGCCGGGCTGATGCCGACCTTCTCCACCTTTGCGTCGCAGCATGAGATCAAGGTGATGGCACGGTTTTTGACGCTCGCCAATATCAGAGGCAAAGAGAACGATCTGATCGCACTCTCGCTGATGGCCTCTAAACGGCTCAGGGACATCTTCTCCCTTCTGAACGAGCTCTACGGCAAGCGCAAAGAGATGGGCAGACAGCGTTTTCAAAGCGGTGACTACCTTTCCATTGAAAAAGAGATCATGAGCAATTTTTCCGCCCTGCAGGCCATGGTCTTTGCCTCCAGCATATCGGATGGGGCTAAAAACACCATGCGGTGCGAGAACGTGGATGAGATGCTCACCAAGGCATGGATCGAAAAAGAGAGCCTGGACTACTGGCAGTATAAAAAGGGCTATCTGCCCGATATGGATGAACGCCTGCACACGATTCAGATATTGATGCCTTCGTATATGAAAGCGAAAGAGGCG
>CAZNQJ010000265.1:0-3453 GCA_964575205.1 uncultured Campylobacterales bacterium
GCGCTCTTCACCGCGTATTTGATAGAATAACCGCGTCACATAAAAAAGCTCTTCGTTCAATCATCTGTCGTACTCAAAAGTGCTTATTTATGGGATTTTGCAGATCGGTTTCAACCCTCTTATCGGCTGAAACCGATGTGCAAAAGTTGACAGCATATCCGTAAATCTTTAAAGGGGCACCGCTGAAATCCTATCAAAACCTTGTCATGCTTCAAAACCTCTACCGTTTGAAAGCGCTCGGCTTCAGCTACAGCGACCCTTTTGTGACCAATATATCGACAGCTTCGCAGCAGCTGCCCGATGACCTGACACAGCTGCAGAGCATCATCGGCGGATGCCATCTCTGCGACCTGAGCAAGTCGCGCAGACAGAGCATGGGCGGTACGGGCAATCCCAATGCAGACCTCCTGATCATCGATGCCTACGTATCGGTCAGCGAGGATGCTACCAACAGCTACTATGCCGGCCGTTCCGGCGAATCGCTCATCAAGATGATAGAGAACGTTATCGGCATCAGAAAAGAGGATGTCTACATCACCCACGCGGTCAAATGCAAACCACTGGGGACCAATATACCCTCCCAATCCGAGTTTGCCAGCTGCAAGCCCTACCTCTACAAACAGATAGAGGCCATCAGACCCAAAGTGGTCATGGCCCTCGGCCCGGATGCCTACCGTCTGCTAAGCGGCGACGACACCCCTTTTGAGCAGGTTCGCGGCCATAAGATCAACTTCGGCGATTACACCATCGTGCCGATCTACCATCCGCAGTTTCTATTGCGAAACCCCTCGCTAAAAAGTGAAACGCTGCGTGATCTTAAAATCATAAAGAGTTGTCTATGATAAAACAGTTTCTGCTGCTTCTGATACCGTTTTTCCTTTTTGCAGAGAGTTCCCAGGTCTCGACGATCCCTCTGCCGATCACCTATATTCAGCTTATCGACAGCAACGGCACCTGTGATGATGCCTGTCTGTGGGAGCATCTCGGGCGGGGAGAGATCTTTACCTTTTTAGCGCTCGCCCGCGACAAGCTCGACAATGAAGAGCTTGATGATATACGTATGATCTACGTCGGGCTTTTCAATATCGGTTACGACCAGATGGTCAAAGGGGAGCTCAAGGTCGCCATGATCCTTCCCTACAAGCTGATCGGCCGCTATGCCTACTCGACATCGAATGCCGTCTTTGCCTACTTTCTGACACGCAACCACCCCTTTGTACTGAAAAACTTCCAGATCGATGACGAGAGTCCGCAGGAGATTGCTCGGGTAATGAAAGAGATCAGAGACGAGGGCTTTCACTATGTCGTCGCACCCTTGACGCCGCAGGGGGCAAGGATCATTTCGGAGAGCGAAGAGGAGCTCAATGTCTTTTTCCCGACGATCAACAAAAACGATCTCAACACAACGGCAGCAAATATCTACTTCGGTGCGATCGACTACAGGGCGCAGATAGAGAAGCTGATGCCGCGCGCCAGCTCGCCTCTCGTGGTCATGTATGATAAATCCAACCAGGGCAAGAAACTGCTGGCAATGGCGAGGGAGAGTTATCTTGAAAGCGACGAACCGTTCCAGCCTACGAGCCGAAGCGAGCTCTCTTTAAGAGAAAATACCGAATATCTCCCTGAGCTTGAGCCGACGAAAAAAAGGGTCATCGCCTACGGGATCAACAGAGAGACAAGCAACCTAAAATACTATTTCGAGAACAACAAAAATATCCAGTTCGGCAGCTTTTTTCTGAACACCCCCGTCATCAAGAGTACGATGATCCTTTCGCAGCTTTCACTCTATGAGACCAATACGACCAATGTCCTCTCGACACAGATCAACTACGACCCGCTCATTCTCTCGATGACACAGACGAAAGATCGTGACAACCTCTATATCGCCAACTCGATCAGCCTCAACAACAACACTCTTGTCGAGACCAATTCGCTCCTGAGCAACGACATCGCCTACGACTGGATCAACTACGCGTCGACTGTCGGTGCCGACTATTTCTACCACCTTATCACCAATTCGGAGCGTACCTACCAGCTCCCGATGGTCGACAATCAGATCATCTATCCCGTCTCGATCGTAAAACCTTCCGGTTCACGCTTCGAAGTGGTCGAGGAGGGGGAACTGCCTCAGACTGACGCCAATGCAACTCTCTTGGACGAACCGGAACTCTGACGCCGGCCGTGCGTCCTCCTGCCAGGTCTGCAGATCTTATCTGACCATCATAATGAACAAAACTGTTCTTATGCTACAATTTCGGTCCAATTACTGTTTAGTTTAACTTTCTAGTATCATCAAGGTTTCTATATATGAAATTATTTCATCTTCTTTTTACACTTTTCATAGCCATCTTCGTCGGAGGGTGTGTGCAAAAAAGCGAGGTCAGACCGTTGGGACCGCAACAGGAGATCAAGGTCGCCATGATCCTGCCCTACAAGCTGATCGGCCGTTACTCCTACTCGACATCAACGGCCGTCTTTGCCTATTTTCTGACACGCGATCACCCTTTTATGCTCAAAAGCTTTCAGATCGCCGATGAGAGTCCCCAGGAGATTGAACGCGTCCTCAAAGAGCTCAAGGAGCAGAAGTTCCGTTATGTCATCGCGCCCCTGACGCCGAAAGGGGCAAAAATCGTTGCAGAAAATGAAGAAGAGCTTAATATCTTCTTCCCGACCATCAACAAAAACGATCTCAACACCACCGCAGAAAACATCTTCTTCGGCGCGATCGACTACCGGGCGCAGATAGAAAAGCTCATGCCGCTTGCCAGTTCGCCTCTTGTCATCATGTACGACCAATCGGCCCAGGGGAAAAAGCTGCTGCAGATGACCCAGGAGAGTTATCTTAACGGCGGCGATCCGTTTCAGCCAACACGCCGCCAAGAGCTCTCCGCCCGGGAAAAGATTCCGTATGCGCCGCAGCTGGAGCCGACAAAGAAAAATGTCATCGCCTACGGGATCGATCAAAAAACGACCAACCTGAAACAGCATTTTCAGGGGAATGCAGAGATCCAGTTCGGCAGCTTCTTTCTTAACACGCCGCTGATCAAAAGTACGATGATCCTTTCCCAGCTTTCATTCTACGATATTAATGTCACCAATGTACTCTCAACGCAGATCAACTATAACCCGCTCATCCTCTCGATGACGCAGACAAAAGATCGCGAAAATCTCTACATTGCCAATTCGATCAGCGTCAATCACGACAGCCTTATCGAGGCCAACTCACTGCTGAACAACGATATCGTCTATGACTGGATCAACTACGCCTCGACTGTCGGTGCCGACTACTTTTACTACCGTATGACCTATGAGGAGCGTAACTACAAGCTCCCGATGGTCGATAATCAGATCATCTACCCTGTATCGATCATGCAGACTTACGGTTCGCATTTCAAGGAGATCGAAAACTAGACTGACCTGAACGCATTGCGGTTGCTTCAGGCAGCCGTGCAG
>CAZNQJ010000266.1:0-3447 GCA_964575205.1 uncultured Campylobacterales bacterium
TCGTTGGCCGCTTTGATGATGGCACTGTTGTAATCATTGACGGAGCTGTTGTAATCACTGACATTGGCCTGGAGGTTGGCTTCTCTTGCTCCGCCGTCGAGAAGCGGCAGCGAAAGGGCTACACCGCCCGCAGGGGCATACGACGAGTGATCAAAGAGCTTGCTGAAATCAAACGAGGTCAAAGCGATCAATCCGGAGAGACTGATATTCGGATAGAAGTGCGCCTTGGCATTCTCTATATTCTGGCTTTTGCTGAGTACGATATATTTCTGCAGCGTGACATCCGCTCTGTGGGCGATCAGGTCCAGATAGATCTCTTTGGGCAGAGGCACCTCAAAACCCTCCCTGATCTTCGGCGCGCCGAGGGTATCGGTAAACGACGGCATAAATCCTCCCAGAATAGCGATACTCTCTTTTTTGCCTTCAATCGTACGTCTGATGGCAGAGACCGCCTGCATAACGGCTGAGATCTCTGCCGTTTTTGCATAGAGGTCCGTCGCGTCGGTCAGCCCCTGTTTCAATTTTCTCTCCAATATCTTCCGCTCGTCGGCCATCGTGTTTCCGGACTCTTCGAGGAGCCGTATTTTCTCCTCATCATAATGCCAGGAGAGATATATCGCGCAGATTCCGCTGGTCAGGGCAAGTCTGGTCGCATCGGCAGCCGCTTTTTGCGCCAGAGCGCTGTATTTTGCCGAACGGATCCTCGAAGCGCGTGCATCCCAAAAGTCGAAGGTATAGTCCAGTGTTATCCCCGTCTGATACAGGGAGTATGTACCTCCGCCCAGCGGCGGAGGAAAGATATAGTTTTCACTGAAGCGCTCTCTCGAGACGGCGGCACCGGCAGAGATCTGCGGCATATTGCCGGCCCGGGCGGCGGCGATAACAGTGTTCGCCTGCGCATACCGCGCTTCGATACTTTTGATGGCGGGCGAATCAGAGAGCGCTTTTTCGATAATCGCATCGAGTTGTGCATCGCCATAGCTTTTCCACCAGTCGATTGCCAGATGCGATTCGCTGTTCATTGACGACAGGACGCTCTCTTCGAGATCGTTTTTGAGAGCAGACGCCTCGATCGGCACCTGCTTATTGATCATCGGGACACAGGCTGTCAGAAACAGCACCGGCAGAAGTCCGAACAGTAGTTGTCTGTGTTTCATTGTTTGTTGCTTTAATGGGTTGATTTATAGTGTCAGCGATGTTTCGGGTAGCAGCGATTTTTCGATCATTTTGCGTATTCTGTTTTATCTCATTTTGCATCTGGCAATTGCGGAATTATAGTCGTTTTGAAATGTTTATACCATACAAATAACAACCTATTAATAGACATTTTTTGCTTTCAAAGTTGTCAATTCTTGCTATAATTGGCGTTATGAGAAAAGAGACTGCGATCAACACAACCAAAATAACCAACGACCTGATGCACTATATTTATGACAATATAGACTCGCAGATCAATCTGGACACCTTGAGTGCCGATTTTAAGATCTCCAAGTTCCATATGCACAGGCTCTTCAAACGGGAGTTCGGCCGGAATATCTATGAAACGATTAAATCGATCAGACTGCAAAAAGCGGCCAATCTGCTTATAACGAACAGGAAGTCAACCATTTCGGAGATATCCGCCATGTGCGGTTACGGCTCGCAGACCTCTTTTATCAGAGCCTTCAACAAAAGATTTGAGATGAGCCCGAAGACGTGGAGAAAAGGCGGTTTCATCAGCTACTCGAATAAAATAGTAGATGATCTGCCCGGGGAGTTGGCCTCCGATGCCGATTATTCAGCGCTTTCGCCCGTTATCAAAAAGATGCCCCCGCTCAAGGTCTACTATATCCGTCACATCGGGTATGACGCCTCTATCAAAAAGTGCTGGCAGAAGCTGCAGACCTTTGTCTTGGGCAACACGGTACAAAACTACTCGCAGATCGCACTCTATCACGACAACCCGATCATTACACCGTTGAAAGAGTGTAATTATGTTGCCTGCATCAGCATAAACGAGCCGTTCGATCCCGGCCGTGTCAATCTTCCTTCATTTGAGACAAACGGGGGCGTCTACGCGGAGTTCAGCGCAAGCGGTTATAACAATGATATTTTGAAACTGGTGCAGTGGGTCTACCATGAGTGGCTCCCCTCGAGCGGGTATGAGACCACAACGAAGCACTCCTATATTATCTATGACGAGAACAACTTTTTAAACGAGAGCGGATTTTTCTCCCTGAAATACTACATTCCCATCGTCCTGCCCTAAGCACACGGCTTGGGCAGTAAAAAAACTTCTTTGCCTATTTTACGGCAGGAGAGATCGCTACCGATCAGGGTTTGTCTATCATATAGCCCATGCCGCGCACGTTGATGATCACGTCCTCTTTCAACGATTTTTTAAGCCGGCTCACCTCGGCCCTTATCGTCGCATTGTCAACGATCTGTTCATCCCAGACATAGATCCTGAACTGTTCAAAATCGACGACTCTCCCGCGGTTTCTGGCCAGCATATCGATGATCTGCGATTGGCGCTTTGTCAGGATCTGAGGGTAGCCGTTAAAGAGCAGCGTGTTGTGTTCCTGGTCGTAGCTGTAGTTTTTTGAAAGACGCAGATGCACTCTCGGAACCTCGTTTGAAAGCATCACCCTGTCGATATGCAGCGCCAGCTCTTTGAGATGAAACGGTTTTTTCAGGTAGTCGTAACAGCCCAGATCGTAGGCCCGTGAAATGTCTTCAATATCGACCAGTGCGCTGATATAGATGACCGGTGTATGGATCTTCAGTGCATGCAGACGCTCCAAAAGGGTCAGGCCGTCGACACCCGGGACACTGATATCCAGGATCAACAGATCGAAGCTCTGCACTTTGAGTATCGTCAGCGCCGCTTCACCGTCAATGCAGCTGATCACCTGGTGCCCGATCGCTTCGAGATACTCCTGAATCGACTCGTTGAGCATGATCTCGTCTTCCAATAAAAATATCTTCACGGCCTATGTCCCCATCACTTTAAAAATATAGCGGAAGCGCGTCATCTTTTCGTTTGAGTCGATCTCGATCGCAACGCCCTCTTCCTGACAGATCGATTGTACCAGATTCAGCCCCAAGCCGAATCCGTCGGCAGTGCCGTCTTCACGGTAATAGGGTTCAAAGATCTTCTGCGTGTTCTCGATCTTTTTGGAACGGCTGAAGATCTCAAAGCTGATGGTCGCGCCGTTGACCGCCGTTGCCAGGGTGATCGTCTCATCGGGCAGCGTGTATTTGATCGCGTTGGTGATATTGTTGTCGACGATTCGCTGCAGCTTGGTCTCATTAAAGTAGATATAGCTCTCCGCACCGCAGGGTTCAAACGCAAAATGCAGTTTTGCCATCTGTGCCACTTCGTCAAAAAAGTCGATTCGGCTCTGCAGGTACTCGTTCAGGTTGATGGCGACGCGCGGGTACTCCACCTGGTCTTTTTTGACCAGG
>CAZNQJ010000267.1:0-3405 GCA_964575205.1 uncultured Campylobacterales bacterium
AAAGCTCTTTTTGCTTCAACTCTCTGCCGAGGAGCTGACATTCCGCCTCTCCCAAAAAGAGCTTGACGGTATCGAAGCACGCGGGACTGCTTATCTGCTGAAGATCCAGGATGCGATGATAGAGGCGGCAAAGGCGCTTCAGATCGAGCTGATCACCATCGATGCATCCAAACCGATTGAGACAATAACCCAAGAGATCATTACTAACATCAAGGAGACCAGATGATTCAATCCCTGCGCGGTATGAATGACCTATTTGCCCCGGATTCGGAGCGTTTTGAATATTTTATAGAGACTGCGACCAAGATCGCAAAACGTTACGGATTCACCTACTTTGAGGCACCTATTCTGGAAGAGACCGCCCTTTTCAAACGCTCGGTCGGCGAGTCAAGCGACATCGTCGGCAAAGAGATGTACCAGTTTACCGACAAAGGCGGAAACGATGTCTGCCTCCGCCCTGAAGGCACGGCAGGGGTCGTGCGCGCCTTCATACAGAAAAAGCTGGACAAGCAAGGCGGCATTCACCGCTTCTTCTACCACGGACCGATGTTCCGTTATGAACGCCCGCAGAAAGGCCGCTTGAGAGAGTTTCACCAATTCGGTATCGAAAGCTTCGGTGTCGCTTCGGTTGCTGAAGATGTCTCATTGATCATGATGCTTGTCGATATCCTCGATGCCCTCAGTATCGGATACAGCCTCAAAATCAATTCGCTTGGGTGCCAGGAGTGCATGCCGCCCTACCGTGAAAAACTTGTGAATTTTTTACAGGCAGTCGAAGAACATATCTGCGAGGATTGTGTCCGGCGAAAATCGACGAACCCGATCCGTGTTCTCGACTGTAAAAACGGCCAATGCCAGGAGAGGTACATCGAGGCGCCGAAACTGGCCGACAACCTCTGTACAAGCTGCGATGCCGATTTCGGCATTTTGCAGACGCTGTTGCGCGAAAACGGTATCGCTTTCGAGGTCGACACCCACCTTGTCAGGGGGCTCGACTACTACTCTAAAACCGCTTTCGAGTTTGTCAGCAACGAGATCGGCGCCCAGTCCGCCATCGCCGGCGGCGGCCGTTATGACAGACTGGTCGAGTTCCTCGACGGCAAAGAGACACCGGCTGTCGGATTCGCCATCGGGATCGAACGTCTTCTGGAGCTGATCAAGATGCCCGAAGCCGTACGCAGCGGCTACTATATTGGAACGATGGATGATGAGGGGCTGCCGCTCATTATGAAGGCGGCACAGGCCAAACGCAAAAGTGAAAGCGTCATCGTCGAGTACAAGAGCAAAAACCTGAAAAACCATCTCAAAGGGGCAGACAAGGTCAACGCCCGTTACTGTGCGATTATTGGTGAAAATGAACGTAAAGAAGGAACGATCTGGATTAAAGATCTTGAAAACAAGACAGAAGAGACCGTCCCTCTTCACTCTTTTTAAAAAATCGTTATGACGATTTTAAACAACAACCGAGGTGCTGAATGATGATGAAAAAATATGGTATTGATATCTGGGGTAACGATAATTTTATTATCAAAGACGGTGAGGTCTGCATCAATAAACTGAGTCAGCCCTCACTGTTGTCGATCACACAGGATATTCGAAACAGCGGACTGCGCGGACCGGTCATTTTACGTTTTCCCCATCTTATCGGAAAGCAGATCGATACGCTCTACGCCAATTTTGAACGGGCCATCAGTGAAAATGCCTATACCGGCTCATTCAATGCCGTCTTTCCGCTCAAGGTCAACCAGTATCCGCAGGCTGTCAAATCGATTATAAAATACGGCAGACCCTACAACTACGGACTTGAGGCGGGTTCAAAAGCCGAGCTTGTCCTGGCCATAGCCCAGACACCGCTTGGCGCGCCTATCACGGTCAACGGCTTTAAGGACACCGAGATGACAACGCTCTCCTTTATGGCGGCGCAGATGGGACACAATATCACCATCACGATCGAAGGTCTTGGCGAGCTCGAATCGATCATCGAAGTCGCAAACGCTTCGAACCTGAAGGCACCCAATATCGGTATCCGTGTCCGTCTGCACAGTTCAGGGTCCGGTTCGTGGGCTAAAAGCGGGGGAATGGATGCAAAATTCGGCCTGACGGCAACGGAACTGCTCGAAGCGATACCGATGCTTCAGGAGTACCAGCTCATCGATCACTTTACGATGATCCACTTCCATATCGGCTCACAGATGGAAGATATCGCCCCGCTTAAAAAAGCGCTGCGCGAAGCAGGCAATGTCTATGCCGAGCTCAAGCGAATGGGTGCCGACAACCTGAGATCGATCAACATCGGCGGCGGTCTGGCGGTCGAATACGCGCAGAACGAACAGTACCGCCTTCGCAACTACTCGCTGCGGGAGTTTGCCAACGACGTCGTCTACGTACTGCGCGAGATCATGAACGCCAAAGGTGTCGACCATCCTAATATCTTTACCGAGTCCGGCCGCTTCATTGTTGCATCACATGCGGTCCTGATCACCCCGGTACTGGAGCTCTTCTCCCAGGATTATCAGGAAAAATCGCTCAAATTCTCAGAATCCAATCCGCCGCTTATCGAAGAGCTTCGCGAGCTTAATACCCTGCTGAAAAAAGAGAACTGCATCGAATATATCCACGATGCCCTTGATCATCTCGAATCGCTTTTCACCCTCTTTGACCTCGGATACATCACGTTGCAGGATCGTTCCAACGCAGAGATCCTGGTCCATCAGATCATCAAGAAATCGCTTCGTCTGATGAAAGACTCTGACACAACAGAACTCAACCGCCTGCAGGAACGTCTGCAGGAACGTTATCTTATCAACAGCTCTATCTTTCAGAGCATGCCGGACTACTGGGGGCTGAAGCAGCACTTTCCTGTCATGCCGCTCAATAAACTTGATGAACCTGCCATGCGGGCTGCTTCTATCTGGGATATTACCTGTGACAGTGACGGCGAGATCCAGTTCGATCCAAGCGCCCCGCTCTATCTGCATGATATCGATCTCGATGAGGAGGAGTATTTTCTCGGCTTTTTCAATATCGGTGCCTACCAGGAGACCCTCGGCATGAGCCACAACCTCTTCACCCACCCCAACGAATGCAGCATCGAAGTCACTGAAGAGGGCTATACTTTTCACGACATTGAAGAGTCTGAAAATATTTTGGACATCTTAAGCGACATCGGCTATGATAAAGCCCAAATATTAATCAAACTTAAAAATAATTTGGCAAACAGTACCTTTACGACAGAAGAAGAAAAAAGTGATACACTTCAAAAATTAGAGCTGTATCTCTATCAAAACGGATACTTGCGTACAACAAATTAATTTTACTATCTACCTATAGATTTTAGTACAATAAAGGCATCATTTGGGACTCTTTTCTGAGATAAAAGAAGATTTTGCAAACGTTTATAAAAAC
>CAZNQJ010000268.1:0-3398 GCA_964575205.1 uncultured Campylobacterales bacterium
CCGGCACAGCCTATCGTGACGATGCCCTCCTCTTCCGAATCCAGGTTAAGCAGGCAGGGCGTTGCGAGTTTAAGATCAAGCCCGCGGGCCCCGAGCAGTCCCACCTCTTCTTCGGCCGTAAAAAGACAGTCGACCTCTTCGCCGGACTCCATCAAAGCGAGCATCATCGCCATCCCGATACCGTTATCGGCACCCAGCGTCGAACCGTCTGCCGAGAGCCACCCCTCCTGCTCTTTTAACACAAGAGGGTATTCAACACCGATACAGACCATATCGTAGTGGGCCTGCAGGGTCACTTTTGAACCCTCTTTTTTTGCCAGAATATTATTGGCGGCATCAACAGTGACGTCGTAGCCGTAGCCTTTGCACAGATCAACAAGATAGGCTTTCATCGCCTCGGTCTCGTAGGAACAGTGCGGAATCTCGCAGATCTTCTTAAAATGTTTCAGCAGCGCGGAATCAGCCATCTTTTTTCCTATTTTATCGCAATGAAGGTTGCGAAGTTGGCCCATCTGAAGATACACTCGCAGTGGCTGAATCCGCAGCGTCTTGCCATCTCGATATTTTCGACTTCGGTGTAAGGGATCAGCACGTTTTCAAGGGCCTCGCGCTTCTGGACGATCTCATACTCGCTGTAGCCCTGCTCTTTTTTATAATCGTAGTAGCAGTCGATCAGCTCTTTGTTCAGACGCGAATTTGTACTGACGACCTTCTCGCTGAAGATAAAAGCGCCCCCTTTGTTCAAGGCGGTACTGATATGTCTGATCAGCTCTTCGCGGACAAGCGGACGGATAAACTGCAGGGTGTAGTTGCTGATGACCACATCGCAACGCTCATAATCATGGGTCATGATGTCCGCCTCTTTGACCTCTACCTTCGAGTTGAACGCAATGATCTTCTTTTGCGCCTGCTCCAGCATCGAAGGGGCGTTATCAAGGCCGATCAATCGCGCATTGACATCCAGCGTCCGCTCAATACCCAGAAGGGTCGTTGCCGTGGAGCAGCCCAGGTCATAAAGCAGACCGCCCTCTTTGAGGTAGTTTTTGGCAAAACGCTGTGTCAGTTTCATCGCTTCCGTGTAGAACGGAACGGAGCGCTGCAGCATATCATCAAAAACGGCTGCGATCTCGGCATCAAATTCAAACTGTTTTGCGATCGGTTTGTTAAATACTTCATCTTTTTTCATAAAGATATTTTACCCAAATCCTGAAACAGACCAAATTCAAGTTACAATATAAGCATGAATACAACACTTGAATATTACGCTGAGAATGCCCAAGTTTTTTTTGACAGTACCTTTGACAAAAAGATGGAAGAGATCTATCAAGAGTTCCTCCCTTGCCTGCCTGAAAATGCGCAGCTGTTGGATGCCGGCTGCGGCAGCGGACGCGACAGCCGCCATTTTCTCTCTCTCGGCTACCGTGTCGACGCCTTTGATGCGTCAGCGGAGATGGCGGCACTGGCAACTGCCTATATCGGTCAACAGGTAAAATGCCATACCTTCGATGATGTAAAACAGCTCCGGGCCTATGACGCCATCTGGGCCTCGGCGTCACTCCTGCACCTGCCCTATTCGCAACTGCCGAAAACGCTCGAGAGACTCTCAAGGGCCTTAAAAGAGGGCGGCATCTTCTACGCCTCTTTCAAACACGGCGAAAAAGAGTACACCAAAGAGGGGCGCCACTTCACGCCGCTCAATGAAGAGAAGGTGCTGGCGCTCTTTGAAAAGCTCGATTCGCTGCAGCTGCAAAAGGTCTGGCTCAGCGATGACGTTCGTCAAGAGCGGGAAGGCGAAATGTGGTTAAACCTTCTTGCAAAAAAGGGCGCAAATGACAACGGTTGAGATCATCATGATGGTCGCATTTCTCCTGGCCTTGGTTTTCAGCGGGTGGAAGCTGTATGTTTTTATGCCCACCAAAGCGCTCAAAGATGACGACACGACGCCCGCTTCAAAAGAAGCGCTGAAAAAGATCATGTACGAGGCGATCAGAGAGGGCGCTCTGGAAGAGGAGGCTCTTTTTAACAAGATACAAGAGCATCCCAGGTTTGACAAAAAACACTTCTGGCGCTTTAACCAGAACCGGCTTAGACAGCTTCTAAAGAGCCACTATCTGGAGTACCCCGGGCACAAAAACATCAGCCATATCCATCATCATCTGACAAATGATGCAACTACAGAGCATTGAAATAGTTAATCTCGGGTGCCCGAAGGATCCGTATGCTATTCGTCGTTCCGGGAACACCGACAGGGTCGCCTGCCGTCAGGATATAACACCCCTCTTTGTCAAGCAGTTTTTCGTTGAGCCCTTTTTTGATCACATAGCCCAACATCTGCTGAAGGTTGCTTTTGGTGACCAAAAAGGCCGGTACCACCCCCCACACAATAGTCAACGCGCGCGCGACACCTTCATCGTGCATAATCGCCATAATTGTCTTTTGCGGACGATAACGGGCCAGTTTTTTGGCCGACTGCCCCGACGTTGTAAAGGCCAGAATGGCATCGGCATCAAGTTTGCCTGCCAGCTGCACTACCGATTCATCGATCACATCCATCGCATCCTGTATCGGAAACTGCACAAACTTGCCATAGGCGTAGATCTTCTCTGTTTCGAAAATGGTCTTGACCATTGTCTCTACTGTCAAGACAGGATTTTTCCCGATGGCACTCTCTTCTGAGAGCATCACCGCGTCGGTGCCGTCCAAAACGGCATTGGCCACATCCGAGATCTCGGCACGCGTTGCCGTCTCATGCTCCGTCATGGAGAGCAGCATCTGGGTTGCCGTAATGACCGGCTTGCTGGCTGCGTTGGCCTTTTGAATGATCCGTTTTTGGATGACCGGCACTTCATAATAAGGCACCTCGATACCCAGATCACCGCGTGCCACCATAATGCCGTCACTCGCTTCGAGTATCGCATCGATATTTTCAACCGCATCAAATTTCTCGATCTTGGCAAAAAGCTGCTGCTGTCCGCCCTTATCCTTAACGATCTTGCGTGCTCTCTGCATATCGGAAGCACTCTGCACGAAAGAGATCGCCATAAAGTCAACCCCGTTCTCGATACCCCAGAGCATATCCCGACGGTCTTTGGGCGTCAGCACATCAATACCGATATGCGTATTCGGGAGATTGACCCCCTTATGGGAAGAGAGTCTGCCGCTGTTTCGGACCGTCGCAAGAACGTTCTTGCCGGCATGTACCACCTTGGCACGGATATTGCCGTCATGCAGATAGATCAGTTCCCCCTCTTTTATCTTTGAGAGAATCTCGCTTTGATTGATGGAGAGCTGATAGTGCCCTTCGCGAAGCTTTTTGCCGACGATCTCCTCTTGGAAAAACTCCAGGGTATCGTCTTTTTTAAGAAAAAAATCCTCTTCGAGTTTTCCGACACGCACCT
>CAZNQJ010000269.1:0-3393 GCA_964575205.1 uncultured Campylobacterales bacterium
AGCTCTGCCAACATCTCGTTCGGGGCAAAAACGAAGCTCTCGACCATTCTGCACGGCTTTTTTCTGCTGATCAGTGTCGTCTCCATCGCCTCGCTGTTGAACATGATACCGCTGGCATCGCTATCGGCCATCTTGTTCATGGTAGGCTACAAACTGGCAAAACCTTCACTGTTCAAGTGGATGTATAGCCAGGGGTGGGAACAGTTTATCCCCTTTACGGTGACCGTCGTGATGATGCTGGTAACGGACCTGCTTACCGGTGTGCTCTTCGGTCTGGTCGCCAGCATCTTCTTCACGCTGCACCACAGCTACCGAAACTCCTACTATATGAAAGATATCGTGACCAACGATGAGGGGAGAGACGTTCACCATATCGTGCTGGCGGAAGAGGTCTCTTTTTTCAACAAAGCGAGCATCATCAAGACACTCGAGGCGATTCCCGAAAATGCGAAGGTGATCATCGACTGTTCAAAATCAAAGGCGATCGCCTACGACGTCGTGGAGTTCATCCGCGACTATCCGCTGCAGGCTGAACTGAAAAACATCAGAGTCGAAACGGTCAACTATATTCCGCCGGAGATGAAAGCCGAAAGATAATAACCAATGCAAGGAACGAAACATTCCGACTGAGTCTCTGATTCAGTCTGTTCGTCTTTGTGCGCATTAAAGAGCAGTTGCGCAAGAAGCTTTACGATAGCGGTTGAGTCCTTATTCATCCGAATCGCTTCTTTATAATTAAAAGTAATTGTTTTAGCTGAAAATTATTATAATTGCGCCGTTTATCATAGTGGAGTATGATGAAAGATAATCTATTTTAGGAGAAAAAGATGTATAAAAATATTTTGATCGCAACCGCACTCGTTTCCACCCTGGTCGCCGGAAATGCAATGGCATGCAGTCAAGACGGCAGTTCGTCGCACGGCGCAGCGCAGATGAACAAAGGTGAACACGGTAAAGGCCAGCATGGTGGGGAGAAAAAACATTTGGTCAAAAAGGTGATCTCAGCCGTGAGCAAAAGCGGCATAAACACCGCGCAGGCACAGAAGGTGACCGATGCCATCAATCTTTTCAAACAGGAGAAGATGGAGATCATGGCGGCGCGTTCCGTACCGCTTGACGCTTTCAAAGGTGACGCGTTCGATAAGAAGGCGTTCAGCGAAATCATGCTGAGCACGCCCAAAGCGATTATCAACGCCAAATCAAAGCTTCTCGAAGAGATCTACGCCATTCTCGACAAAGAACAGCGCAAAGTCTTTACGCGTGAGTTCACCGCAGACATGGTCGAAAAGACGATTAAAAAAAATATGATCAAAGGGCATATGCTTTCAAATAAAGGTCATGGCGGCCGCTGAAAATAAAGAACGTGTAAGGTATATCCCAAGAGACGGATTTGGCCTGCTCTTGGATAACATCTTATATTCGGCCGCAGGCAGTGCGGTCCGAATGCTTCAGTTGATCTGCCGAAATCCTGACCCGTTGTTGTTTTCGCAGGCCTTTGCGAAGGCTTGAGAGAGCATCAAGACGCATTTGAATATAATTGCCTTAATCAGTCTCAAGAGTACGTAAAGGTTTTTTTATGAAATGGTTCGCAATAGTTCTCTCTTTTTTACTGGTGCTGTTTGTTCTTCTCTACACGCTGCTCTTCACCCCGTTCGGAAACGGTATAGTCAAGCCTCTATTGGAGTCGAGACTCAATGCCGAACTGCATACCGATGCTGTCGTTGAGATCTTTTCGCTTGATATGAGCCGTTTCGATATCAAAATCGCACTGACCCCTTCCAATGTTATTACCGCATCAGGAACTTATTCGCTTCTTTCACGATCTGTTGATGCTTCATACACCGTTGCTTTTGAGATGATGAGCGAGCTTGAAACGCTGCTGCAGCGCAGATCCGAAGGCAAGCTCCATATCAGCGGTACGGCAAAAGGGAATGCCCGCGATATGAAGATAGCCGGAGAGAGCGACATCGCCTCTTCACACACCCGATACGATGTCACGCTCAGGGCGTTCAGCCCGGCAAGCATCATCGCCAATATCGATAATGCCCAGCTTGATGAGCTTCTGGCCCTCGCCGGCGAAAAGGTGTATGCCGACGGTGATCTCTTTTTGCAGACAGAGATCAAAGGCTTCGACATCAAAAATCTTGACGGCGAGCTCAGCTTTCTGGTCAAAAACGGCAAGGTTGACACCGTGCTGATGCACGATGACTTCAACATATCGCTGCCGCAGACCCGCTTCGGCGTCAAGCTCCTCTCCAAACTCCAGGGTAATGCAGTCGATTATGCGGCCAACGTCCAGTCGAACCTTCTTGCGCTCAACTCCAAGGGCAAGGTCATCGTAGCGCCGCTGAGCATGGATCTGGATTATGACCTTAATATCAAAGAGCTTGCACTGCTGCGTCCTGTCACCAATGCACCGTTGCGCGGCGCCTTTGCGACAGAAGGTCGCGTCAAAGGCGATGAAGCCGCACTTGCCGTTTCAGGCAGAAGCGACATCGCCGGAAGCGACACCCGCTATGATATTACCCTGGCACAGTTCAAACCCTCCAGGGTGCTCGCAACGGTTAAAAATGCCAAGCTGTCAAAACTGCTCTACCTCTCAGGCGAAGCGAAGTACGCCGAGGCGGATCTCAACCTCGATGTAGACCTCTCCGATCTTGACCCCCAAAACCTGAAGGGGCGTGCAGACCTGGTGATCAGCAACGGTACGGTTGATCCGCAGGAGATGAAAAAAGCCTACGGCATCGTGCTGCCGAAAACGAATTTCAGCACCCAGTTCAGTGCCGACCTGAAAGGCAGGGAGGTCGATTATAGTCTTGCACTGCTCTCCAATCTGGCGCAGATCGGCTCGAAAGGTACTTTTGAGCCAGCTACCCTGAAAAGCGACGTGAGCTATGATCTGAACATCAAAGAGCTGGCGCTGTTCAAACCGCTGACGAAGGCGCCGCTTCGCGGTCCTTTCGCGACGTCGGGTCAGATCAAAGGCGACAGAAAAGCGATGCGGCTTCAGGGCAGATCGGACATCGCTGCCGGCAAGAGTACCTATGACCTTTCACTCAAAGCGATGCAGCCCGAGAGGTTGCAGGCGCAGATCAAAAACGCCCGGCTGGAAAAGCTCATCTACATGGCCGGCGAACCCGACTTTGCCAACGGCGAACTCAACGCCGATATAAAACTGGATGATCTGAACCCTGACAATCTGCAGGGCAGCGCCCAGATCGGTATCACAAAAGCCGCCTTCAATGCGAAGGTCCTCAAAGAGAGCTACGCGATCGATCTGCCGAAAACAGCTTTCAGCAGTGACCTCTCAGCCAAACTTGGCGGCAAAAATATCAGGTACACTGCCTCATTTGACTCTGATCTTGCCAGGATCGATTCGAAAGGGACGATTCA
>CAZNQJ010000270.1:0-3386 GCA_964575205.1 uncultured Campylobacterales bacterium
TCTCCGCCCTCAACAAGCTCTTGAAAAACGCCCCCCCCGATAAAGACCCTTTTCCGGCCGGCAGTTGAATAATAATACACCCTATGAACATGGGTCAATTTAAGCGGTGTTCTATACAGGCTTTAATATAATGAGCGTAATTGCAGGAGCAGTCCGTTGAAACTTAATTACCGAATCGTTTTGATCATTACCTTTCTGCTGGTGGCCATGTCGGTAAGCCTGTCCGTCATCAACTACGTCATCTCACTCCAGTCGACGCAGAAGCAGCTTGAGGAGCGCTCCCTGCCGCTGACCGTGGACAACATCTACACGGAGATCCAGAAGCACATCATCGAACCCAACCTCGTCTCGTCGATGATGGCCCATGACACGTTCTTGAAAGAGTGGCTCATCAATGATGAAGCCGATGTCGACAAGATCTCGAACTATCTGGAGACCATCAAAAACAAATACGGCATGTTCACGACCTTTTTGGTCTCAGAAAAAACAGGCAACTACTACACCTCGGACGGCTTTATCGAAAAGGTGAAAGAGGACGACCCGAACAATGCATGGTATTTCGCCTTCAGGAAATTCCCGAAAGCCCACGAGATTAACCTCGATTTCAATTCGAACATCGATCAGGAGATGATCATGTTCATCAACCATAAGATCATGGACGAGCAGTTTCACATGATCGGGGCGACGGGTATAGGGCTGAAGATCTCCTATATCAACGACATGCTCAAACGGTTCCGGCAGCAGTACCGATTCAAGGTGCTCTTCCTGAACGAGGAGGGGAAGGTCGTGCTTAACGAACGCGGCATTCATGCGATCAAATACCTCAGAGAGGTCCCCGAACTCAATGCGCTGAGGGAGGATATTGTCAGCAAGTCCGGCAGCGTACTCAGGTATGACAAAGAGGGTGAGACCTACCTGCTCAATACCAAATACATCCCGGAACTCGACCTCTACCTGCTGGTCGAGGCAGAGGTCGCACAGTTTACCGAAGAGGTCAAGCAGACCTTTTATATCAATCTGATACTGTCGCTGCTGGTGACGGGGCTTATCACATCTATTATCCTGATGGCGGTTAAAAGCCATCACCGGGATCTGGAGTATCTCGCGAACAACGATACCATGACGAATCTTCCCAACCGCCGTGCCTTCAATGAAGAGTTCCACCGTCTTTTTCTGTTGCACAAGCGCAATGCAAATCCTGTCGCGCTGCTTTTTTTTGACGTGGATGATTTCAAGCAGATCAACGACACACTCGGGCATCATGCCGGCGACAGAGCGCTTGTGCGTATCGCGGAGCTTTTAAAAGAGAGTGTCCGGGAATCGGACCTGACAGCGCGATGGGGCGGCGAAGAGTTTATTGTCGCATTTATCGACACCGGCGTGGAGGATGCGTATGCCATAGCCGAGAAGATACGAGAGAGTATCGAGAACGATGCCGTGCTGTATCAAATTGCGAACCATTCCGTCACCGCAAGTTTCGGCCTGACCGGATTCATTGTAAACGATACGATAGATACGCTGCTTAAACGGGTTGATGACGCATTGTACGAAGCGAAGGCGAACGGCAAAAATAAAATCGCTGTGCGGTAGGGGTTTCAGAGGTGCACTGTTATACAATACGAAAATAAAATCTATTGAATCACTATAAGGGGCACCTCTATTAAAACAGCTGCTAAAAAAGGGAAGATAATGTCTAAAAAGAACTATGCCAACCCGCAACAAAACAGACAGCGAAAAGCACCGCCGAAAAAGAGTGTTTTGGAAACAACTGCCAAAGATGAAGTCAAAGCGATGTTTATGGCGTGGTTTAAAAAGAACGGGGCCGTTGCAGGTCATGTTATGCGCAAGCAGGATGTAATTGCAAATGTGCTGAAAAAACTGGACAAAAAACAGGACAGTGCTTTGGAACAGGCGATGGATGAGCTTAAAAGAAGCGGCCTGATCGAAACGAAAGCGGACGGCGTCACCCTCGTGCTGACGCAAAAAGGCGCGGAGCAGCTCTAAAACCACTGGAGCAGCTTATGCGTCGGGAGTGCTTTTTATACAGATCTTTATGCAGGAGCTTGCCGCTTGATTCAAGAGATCTTGCGTTTTTGTCCGCAAGAGGGACGCTAACCAAAATTTCGCCGACTTTCCTGCCGCAGGCTCTTTCACATGGCGCTTTCTTACACAACTAATCAATCATACGCATCACCTCTTGCAGACTGGTCGTTCCTCTCAGCAATTTTTTCAGTGCATCGGCTTTGATATTGGTACAACCCTGACTGCGAAGATAGCGCTGCAGCTCCAAACTGCTTTTATTATGAGCGATAATATCTTTTATGGTATCGTCGACCTGAAAGTATTCAGCAACTGCAACGCGCCCCATGTAACCGCTCTCTCGGCAGTGCTGGCATCCGACCGGTTCATAGAGTTTCACCATCTCCTCGGGCAGAGAGAAGATCTCTTCGCGTGACTCGCTGAAATAGGCGGCCAACGCCTCTTTGGTGATCTCAACCTCTTTTTTACATTCGTTGCAGAGTCGTCGCAGCAGTGTTTGCGATACGACACTGAGAAGGCCGTCGGCCAGTAGATACGTATTGATCCCGAAATCCCTGAGGCGCGAAATCGCCGTTGCGGCACTGCCGCCGGAGAGCGTCGATAAGATAAGATGCCCCGTCACGGAACTCCGCATTGTCAGTTTCGCGGTCTCATCATCAAGAATCTCGCCGATCGAAATAACGTCAGGGTCCTGCCGGGCGATATGGTGAAGTGCCTTCTCGAAGGTGTAATCGATCTGCCTGTTGATCTGCACCTGATTGACAAACGGGAGGAGATGCTCTACAGGCTCCTCTACACTGATAACATTTCGTTTTAAAATATCGATCTTTCGCAGCATGGCATAGAGGGTGGTCGTTTTGCCGCTGCCGCTTGAGCCGATAATTAGAATGATACCGTTTCTTTTTTGCAGGTCATTACTGATATTTTCAATAACATCAGGTTCAAAACCGAGGTTTTCAAGGTTATAGAGCTTAAGGTGCTCCGGCATCAGCCTAAGTGCCAGATTCTCACCGTTAAGTGTCGGAATGCTCGAGACCCGAATGTTATAACTGCTCTGATAAAAGGTTATCGCGAAATCCCCGTTGAGAGGCTGCAGTTGCTGGGAAATGTCAAGTCTGGCCAGCACTTTGATACGGTTTGCAACAGTGGTGTACAAGCTCATGGGAATGGAATAGGCGTGTTTAAGGGCACCGTCTATCCGGTAAAAAATGTGCGATGTAAACCGTTCAGGCATAATATGGATATCGGTCGCACGCTCTTTTATGGCATCATTTATAAGCACATCAACAAAATCGATCGCGTCTATCTCATCGGCAGGCATCTTCATGATTTCGTCGATTCGCTGT
>CAZNQJ010000271.1:0-3375 GCA_964575205.1 uncultured Campylobacterales bacterium
GGCGGCTCAAAGGCACTTGAAGGGCTGCGTGATCCGTTTACGAGCAAGCTTAAAAGCGCGGTATCGAAAATCGTTGCCAGCGAGAGTTTTCAGAAGCAACTGCAAGAGTATCTGAGCGGTTCGACATTGAGTGAAGACATGCTTGTAAAGATCGAAGAGGTGATCACGGCCCGTCTAGACGAGCTGACTCCGCAGCTGGTCAAAGAGATGGTGCAGAATCTCATACGCGAGCATCTGGGCTGGCTGGTCGTCTGGGGCGGCGTCTTCGGCGGCCTGATCGGGCTGGCAAGTTCTTTTGTCCTTTAACGTGTGTCTTGCAATTTATGACTTTTAATCAGTTACGTTAACCGGAAAGTAAGAACGCACAGCGGTATCGAAAATGTTCCACATCGCTGCTTCAATCATTGTGCCATGCAGAAATGGTGTCTCGTTATAGTTCTCTCAGATCTTTGCATTGTGGTGAGTATCGGTGAAAATGTCGAAGCGAGTATTTTGACCGTCATGGCCCTCAAGGAGATCGGCGTGCATACCGTCATTGCCAAAGGCATTACTGTTATTCACGGACAAATTCTGGCTAAAATCGGGGCATCAAAAGTGATCTATCCGGAAAAAGAGACGGCGAAACGTGTCGTAAAAATGTTAGCCGAAAACATTCATTACGAGACGATCGACCTCTCCATCACGATGAAAATCGCAAAACTCATGGTTCCGACGTTTTGGGTGGGCAAATCCATTCTTTCGACTGTATTCAAAGATTCTTATGATCTCAAGCCCATCGCTTACAAGCATCAGGGAAAATGGCACACCTCCTTTGAAAAGGACGATATTCTCGAAGACGGTGACATTATTGTCGTTATCGGCAACAGCAGCAATATCGAGGCTTTAAGCAAAAAAATATGAATCCCAAAAATCTTTAAGGCAGATATTGAAGAGTGTGTAAAATGAATTGACAAACATGCAGGCTACGACTCTTTGTTATCTGTCTACTGCTGAAGGTAAAGGTCGGCCTTGTCCAAAAATCCCTGCATAGCCGGCTGCAGTGAAGAGCCGGAGACGCTATAGAACTCTGCTCAAGCCTGCGAGAGCAGCAGAGAACGCATCAGATGACGTTGATGACGATGTCGGCGATCGTTATCGTCTCGCCCGAACGGATCTTGGCCCTTTTGCGTGTTTCGAGTTCGCCGTTGCGGAAGACATGCTCTTGCTCGATGATCTGTTTTGCTTCGGCGCCGCTGTCGACAAGTGCCAGAATCTTGATGAGTTTATAAAGTTCGATGTATTCGTCTGTCAGTTGATAGGTCATAACTCTCCTTTGTTATATGGTAGCGAAGGTGCTGTTAAGAGGAATATAAAATTGTATGAAAGTTAGAGGGGAAAATAGATGAAAAGACATCTTGTGTCTGATCATCAGTAGATCTGCCAGATGTTGAGCCTGTTCCAAGGCTTTGTCGAGAATGATATGAAGATCAACTGCCACAGAAGATTGGAAAATTAATATCCAACAGAAATTCACTATAAAGATTGTAGTGGAAGATTATTTTATCCAGCTATTGCTTATTTTTACATTAAATAAAATTAAAACTAATTGATTTTACCGTTATAAATAAGGTTGGCACACTCTTCTGCTATAGCAAACTCTTCATCGGTCGGTATGACGTAAAGTTTTATTTTGCTGTCTGTTTGATGGACAGCATGCGCAGTGTGGCTCTCATAGGTGTTACGATCTGTGTCAAGGGCAATACCGAAAGCCTCACCCAGATCCGCGAGGACCATCGAGCGTATCAGCGCGGCATGTTCGCCGATGCCGCCGGTAAAGACAATGGCGTCGACACGGCCAAGGACGGCGATATAGGAACCGATGTATTTTTTGATGCGGTAGGCAAACATATCAAGGGCAAGCCCGGCCTGTTTGTCGCCGTTTTTCGTTCTCTGTACAATGGTCCGCAGGTCGTTTTCATTGCAGATGCCTTTGAGGCCGCTCTCCGTGTTTAACAGCGTGTCGGTCTCCTGGGCAGTCAGATGGAGGTTCTCTATCAGATAGAGAACGATAGCCGGATCAAGGTCGCCGCAACGCGAGCCCATAATGAGCCCCTCCAAGGGCGTAAATCCCATAGAAGTATCGACACTTTTTCCGTTTCTGATTGCACAGGCGCTTGCCCCGTTACCGAGATGCAGGGTAATCAGGTTCAGCGTTTCAAGCGGGGCGTTCAGCGCCTTTGCAGCCTCCTGCGCTACATAGTGGTGGGAGGTGCCGTGGAAGCCGTACCGGCGGATATGGAACTTTTTGTAAAGGGCCATTGGAAGAGCGTAGAGATAGGCATGTTCCGGCATATCATGGTGGAAGGCCGTATCGAATACGGCGATATTCGGGATCTGCGGGGTGTGACCGAAGGTGAGTTCGATGCCGAGCACGTTGGCCGGATTGTGCAGCGGGGCGAGCCGGTTGAGTCTTTTGAGCTGGCCCGAGGTCATTTCGTCTATCAGGGTCGGTTTGAAAAACTTCTCTCCGCCGTGAACGACGCGGTGGCCTATCGCATCGAGATTACGGTCTATGTCGATGATCTTCTCTTCTTCTAAGGTTTGAAAGAGCAGGGAAAAGGCTGCTCTGTGATCTGGGATGACCTGCTCAGTCTCCTGGTTTCGGCCCTGATAGTGGAGGTGGAAAACGCTTCTGCTTTCAGCAATCTCTTCGATAAGTCCGTAGGCGATGGCAGAAGAGCTCTCCATCTCGAAAAGTTTCCATTTCAAAGAGGAGCTGCCCGCATTCAAGACCAGTATGTTCATTCGCTCTCCTGTGCCTGTATGGCGGTAATGGCGATCGTGTTGACAATGTCGTCGACGCTGCACCCCCGGCTGAGATCATTGACCGGTTTTTTAAGGCCTTGCAGAACAGGGCCGATGGCGATGACCCCGGCACTTCTCTGTACCGCCTTGTAGGTATTGTTGCCGGTATTGAGATCAGGGAAGATAAAGATGGTCGCCGAACCGGCGACGCTGCTCAGAGGAAGTTTTGCTTTGGCAACATCGGGATCGATGGCGGCGTCATACTGGATCGGCCCTTCGACAAGCAGCTCAGGATGGCGTGACTTGACGATCTCGGTCGCTTCGCGAACCTTGTCTACTGCCAGACCCTGACCCGACTCTCCGGTGGAGTACGAGAGCATAGCGATACGCGGTTCGATCCCGAAATCTTGCGCTGTTTTAGCTGATGAGATGGCGATCTGCGCAAGTTCTTCTGCATTAGGGTCCTGGTTGATGGCACAATCACCGTAGACGAGAACACGTGTCTCAAGACACATAAAAAAAACACTTGATACGATCTGGACCGTATCGGTAGTTTTGATGATCTGAAGAGCCGGACGAATGGTATCTCCC
>CAZNQJ010000272.1:0-3328 GCA_964575205.1 uncultured Campylobacterales bacterium
CAGCATTTTTATACAAATTCATTGTAAAAAACAGAATAAAATGTTAGTATGCCTTTAATCTAATAGTTTCAACGGGAGCAAACGTAATGATGAAAAGAAGTTTAACATTAGCAATGGCGGCTGCGGCAGTCGTGGCAGTCACAGGGTGCAGCAGCAGCGACAGCGGCAGTAAGCCGTTTACCGGGGCGCTGGTCGACTCCGGGATTCAGGGGGTTACCTACTTATGCGGCGGTGTAACAGGCGTGACAGGACCGGACGGCCGCTTCGACTGTACGACGGCACCGGTCAGTTTCAGCCTCGGCACCATCACCCTTGGCACCATCGATAATATAACCTCGGACTACCTTGTATTTCCGCAGGATATCGCCGGCATTCCCCGCACCGAAGTGAGTCCGGTCGTAGCAAACATGGCGGTACTTTTCCAGTCGCTTGACAACGACGGGGACCCGACCAACGGCATTACCATTACACCGGCAACGGTGGCGCTGCTTAACGATATTGCCACGACGCCGCTCAATATTGGCGATTACAGCGCAAGCTATATGCAGGGAATAGTGAGCGATGTTGTCGCTGTCGCAGTTCAAGAAGACTCCGGCTCCATGCTGAGAGTCTTCTCCGAAGAAACTGCGTTGGCCAACCTGGCTCTGACCGTCGAGACTCCGCCGCCTTCGCCTACCCAGCCGGGAGAAACAACCGGCAGCGAGGGTGGCAATTAACCGCTCTTTGCCGAAAGGGGTCTCCCCTTTTCGGCCGTTTTTCCGACGATCCTCACTTTTTCTTTTTCCCCTCTTTTTTATTAAGACACTCTCAGCCGGGGCACTCGACAACCATGCGTCACTGCAGGGCTACAGCGGCATCATCAACACGCCCAATGCCGAAGTGATGGAAAACGGCAGGGGGGAGTTTCTCTTTTCGAACCAGCACGACAGCCGTTCCTACACCAACCCGGACTACGACGCCTATAATGTACAGGACTATTTCCTGACGCTCGGCTTTCTGCCCTGCCTCGAAGTGACCGGCAGGGTCGCTGAGAACTCGCCCGCTCGCGGAAGAAGAGATCTCTCGGGGAGCCTGAAAGTTCAGCTGCCGTTCTACCGCGACTACCTCCCCAAGCTCGCCTTCGGCATTCAGGATTTCGGGGGCAAGGCCAACAATTTTCAGACCAAATACGCCGTCCTGAGCCAGGAGTTCTGGCGTTTTCGCGCCAGCCTGGGCTACGGCCTCGGGCCCGACCGGCTTGAGGGCCTCTTCGGCGGCGTGGAGTTCAAAGCGCATGAGTGGCTCTACCTGCTGGCCGAAAACGACAGCGTCGACACCCATGTGGGACTGAGGCTTAACACCCCGAGAGACTATTTCGACGCCTTCTCCCTCGCCCTCTACGCCAAAAGCGACCTCGACGCCCCCAAAGAGAACTACGAATTCGGCGTCAGCCTCCAGTTCGACCTGGGAAAAAGAGAGAAGCCTGTAACAACGCCCGGCCTAAACGGGAAAGAGGCCGAAGCGCCCGCAAAGAGTGCCTATGTGGCAGAAGCCGAAGCAGTTGCAGCAGCCGGCACAGTGCCGGAAACAGAGCCCCTGCCCCGCACCGCAGCCGCCGCAGCGCCCGACCCGGCACGGCTGGCTGAAAAGCTGGCGGCCTTCGGTTTTGAAAACATCACCGTCGGCGTAGACGCCGAAACGATCCTGATCGCTTACGAGAACAACGTTCTCGACTACAGCGAACTCGACGGCGTCGGCGTGGTCCTGCACCTCCTGCTTGAGCAGGAGAGCGGCTTTGAAAAGGCGGTGCTCGTTCTGCGCAAAAGCGGCATGGACGTGGCTTCGATCACCTTCGGCAGCCTCGAGTACGCCGGCGCCTTTCTGCGTGAAGGCAGCGCCGGGAGCCACTACCGCCTGAAGCAGTCGGTCGCCTTCTCAAGCAGTGTGAACTACAGCGGCTTCCGCATCGCCGTCGAGAAGGCGAACAGCAGCCTCTTCAAAACGCGCATCGAGCTCTCGCCCGGCCTCAAAACCTACGTGGGGACGGAGTACGGCCTCTTCGACTACCTGCTCTCGCTGCGCACCTATGTCAGATGGAACCTCTACAAGGGGGTCGACCTCGACCTGCTCTACGACACCCCGCTTCTATGGTCTGACGACCTCGACCGCCGGAGCGGCCGCTACCGCAGTGCCAACAGGGGCAACGAGCTGCAGTCGCTGATGCTCAACAACACCGACAGCCTCGGCGCCCTTTTCAACACGCTCAGCCTCGGCAGATACAAAAGCGACTACCTCGGCGCGATGGACCAGGTCTACTACCAGCACGGCAGGCACAAGGCCAAACTCAAGCTGGGCTATTTCGAAAACCGCAACACCGGCGGCGACACCCGCAAAGTCGGCCTCGCCTCCTACAGCTACGCCTTCCCGGACAAAGACCTCTTCCTGGAGGCCACCGGCGGGCAGTTCTGGTACGGTGACCGAGGCTACAGCCTCGAGGCCAAGCGCTTCTTCGGCGACACCCTGATAGGCTTTTTCTTCATCGACAGCGAGCACGACAACTTCGCCGGCATCAATGTCGAGATCCCGCTGACCTTCAGAAAAGTCGCCAACAACCGCTACGTCCAGCTCAAAGGGAAAAAAGATTTCAGCTACTACCTGCGCTCGACGGTGATGCGCGAAGACAACACCAACACCCTCAACAACAACGCCGGCATCGTCCCGGTGATGCAGAGTGACATCGAAAACGACCTCTTCGACAGGGGCCGCCTGAACCAGCCCTACCTCGAACAGCACCTCTACCGCATCAAGGATGCCTATGACACCATAGCTTTGCCTTCGGCAAGGTGATTGGTGATTCGTAATCCGTGATTCGTGAATGGAAAGAGCAAGAGCCTAAGCCATGTGTTAAGTGTTAAGTTTTAAGTTTTAGGTTGACTGAAGAGCAAGAGCGGTTTGTCATCGAATTATCCCGCAAGGGGATTCCCTATCCACGTCACGCATTAAGCGAATAGAGCAATGGTAAAGTTTAATTACAACTCTCATAGACTGCTCTAAAAAAATCCCTATAATCTGCTTAATCTGTTGATGAAAAAAAGAGCGCCTGTCAGCAGATTAAGCAGATTTGAACAGATTGAAGAGCAAGAGCGTTTGTCATCTAATTACGCCAATGTACACGAATTATCAGGACCAACAGTCCAATGCATGGGCGGAACTAAATTTCGCATCGTAAGAGCAGAAGCAAAATAAAGTCTAAAAAATCCCTCTAATCTGTTAAATACCCAAGGGGGCAGACCCTCTGTTGATTAAAAAGAAAAAACAATTCGTAAAATTCACGTCATTCGATGGCTAA
>CAZNQJ010000273.1:0-3317 GCA_964575205.1 uncultured Campylobacterales bacterium
ATTACGATCTCGCCCGTCGTCAACATGATCTCGATGGAAGCGTATGCGCCATTGCCTTTTGCGCCGAATACCACCATATCCTGCGTTATCACATCGCCCTGTTTCAGTTCGATAATATTGCCTACTGTATCTTTTGCAAAAAATTTGCCATTTACGCTGTTTACTGTACCGATAGCTGCTGACATGAAAAAACCTTTGAAAATATTCCAATTATTAAATAGTTTAGTAGAAAAGGCAGGAAAAGACAATTGTCCCTAGGGACAGTTGCGCGTTATTTAAGCAGAAGTGCAAGTCCCAAACGATCTTTTACGTTCAATTTTGCGTAGATATTCTGAGCATGGGCTTTAACGGTTCGCGGCGTGATCTGCAGCTTATCGGCGATCACCTTGTAGATGTCGCCTTTTTGAAGCAACAGAGCGACTTCGCGCTCGCGTTCACTCAGTTTTTCCAGGTGCACTTCAAGATCCTTTTGTGCGCCGGTGTTCATTTGGGTAATAAGCTGTGTCGTAAATTCAGGATAGAGCCAGACCATATTATCCTGCAGTGTCTCGACTGCTGCAATAAGAAAATGGTCACGCATCAATGCGTTTCCGTAGCCTTTTACGCCCCAATCCAAAAGCTGTTTCGCAACATCAAAATCGGGTGTACGGTGCAGGACCAATACCCGGTTACCGTTTTGTGCCAGCCCTTGCAAAACGGCTTTACATTCACGTTTACAGGCGCTGTAGTTCATGATGACAATACTGTTTGAAACCCTCAGGAGCTCTTCAATCGAATCAACAACCAGGTATGGCTGGGACAAGGCCTTCTGCCAATAATCTATCAGCCGGATGTCGTCGCTGTACAGTACAATCTCTCTCATCAGCGTTCCGTAAAAGTGTACTGTTTGGTTTTCAAAATAGGTTTCAGGATGTAGTCCATCACACTTTTCTTGCCGGTGATGATATCAACGTTCACCGTCATGCCCGGAATGATCTTGAGCGGATTGGCTTCGCTTCCCAGGTAGTTCTTGTTTGTCTTGATGCGAATCGTATAGAAGGTATTATCTTTCTGGTCGGTGATCGTATCGGCACTGATAAGGACGACCTTGCCCTCAAGTCCGCCATAGATGGAAAAATCGTAGGCCGAGAACTTTACAATAGCCTTTTGTCCGTAATAGATAAAGGCGATATCGGAGGGTTTGATCTTGACTTCGACCAGCAGTGTCTGATCGCTCGGAACGATCTCGATAATATCGGCACCCGGCTTAATGACACCGCCGACAGTATGGACAAAAAGTGTCTGCACGATCCCCTTCATCGGCGAACGTACCAAGGTCCGCTTGACCTGATCTGCAAGAGCGGTACTGTCGGCACGGATACCGCGAAGCTCGGCAACGGCTTCGTTCAAATTTCGCTTTGCTTCATTCTGAAAGAGCAGCTTGGTCTCTTCAATGTTGCTCTGCACCTCTTTGATCGCGGACTCAAGACGCGGTATTGACAAACGTGCGGCACTGAACTTCTCTTCGATATCGTTGGACTCACGCTGCAATTTCAGATAATCGATCTTTGAGCGCACCCCTTTAGCCACCATCGGCTGGGTCATCCGCATCTCTTTTGTGATCATATCCAGGGAGGCTTTTAGGTGCAGCTGATGCGTTTTAGCTTCAGAAAGCTCCTGCTCACGCTGAATCAGCTGCTCCTTCAACGCACTGATCTTGGAGTTCAACTGTTTGATATCGGTACGATAAAGGCTCTCTTCATTGGCGACAAGTTCCGGCATACGCTGACGCATGGAAGCATTGACATCAAAATCGTTTCCGCTCGCTTCGGCCAGAAGACGCATAATTCTCGCTTCAAGGGCGTTTGCCTTGATCTCGCTCGAGCTGAAGGAAGAGATGGACTTTTGATTATCGATCTTGATAAGCAGCTGTCCGACATCGACGTGCTCCCCCTCTTTCACCAGGATCTCCTCGACGATCCCGCCTTCAAGATTCTGTATCATCTGGTTCTGGCCGCTGGGAATAATCTCGCCCTCACCTCTGGCGATCTCGTCGATCTGGGCAAAAGAGGCCCAGACCAAAAACATCACAATGGCAACAACCCAGAAAAACAGCACGATACGCAGCTTGCGCGGTGTCACCTGCAGGACTGCCGCACTGAGACTGTGCATAAATTCATAATCGCGCTTGGAGAGATTTTTTTTAGGAAGCTTTGCCATCGCTGCCTCCTTGAAGCTGGGCTATCACTTTTTGCTTCGGTCCGTCCATAATGAGTTTGCCGTAGTGCATCACCATAACACGTTCGGTCAGGTCCAATACCGTAAACTTCTGTGTCACCAGGATCAAGGTCTTCTCTTTGAACTCCTCTTTCAAATGGCCGATCAGATGCAGTTCGGTGGTTTGGTCCATCGCGTTGCTGGGTTCATCCATCAGCATCACGGAGGCATTTTGCATCAAGGCTCTGGCGATACCGACACTCTGACGCTGACCGCCGGAGAGCCCGGCGCCCCGTTCACCGATAGGCATCTCATAGCCCTTCGGATGCGTATGGACAAAGGCATCGGTACCGCTCATTTTGGCGGCATGAAGAACATCCTCATCATGTGGATGGCGCTCCGAAGAGATAATGTTCTCTTTGATGCTGCCTCTGAAAAGATGGATATCCTGAGGCACATAACCGATGTAGCGGCGCAGGTCGGCCGGATCGATCTGGTCGATATCGATGCCGTCGATCAATATGCTGCCGCTGTCGGGCTCATAAAGACGGAGGATCAACTTTGCAATCGTGCTTTTTCCCGAACCGATACGCCCGATGATGGCAACCTTTTCGCCGGCATTGATGGTAAAACTGACCTTCTCCAGTGCCGGAATATCAGCGTCGGGATAGGTAAAACTCACCTCCTTGAACTCGATCTTACCGATAAAATCGCTGCGTTTTAAAAACTCTTTTCCCGCAGGGCGTTCAGCCGGTTGGGAGATGATGCCGTTAAGGGTCTCATAGGAGGTCTTTGCATCCGCATAATTGGTGATAAGCGCTGCGGCCTGCCCCATCGGTCCGACCGTACGCGACGTCAGGATCACCACGGCGATCAAGCCCCCCATCGTCAACTCAAACTCCTTGATCAGATAGACGCCGAAGACAACGACAAAGATCGTGTTTAACTGAATGAACAGGTTGGTAATGGTCGGGATCGAAGAGGAGAGCAGACGCGACTTCAGGTTTTTTTCGGCGATCTCGCCGGTCGACTCTTCCCACTCCCATTGGCGTTTTCCGGCCATATTCATCGTCTTGACCGTCTCGATATTCTGCAAGGTCTCTATCAATATGCCGTTTTTC
>CAZNQJ010000274.1:0-3313 GCA_964575205.1 uncultured Campylobacterales bacterium
CTTCGCCACCTTTCATAATTCATAATTCATAATTCATAATTCATAATTCATAATTTCCCTCTGTGCTACAATAATAAAAACAATAAAAGGAAAAATTATGCCGAAAGTTCTGGTTCCCTTGGCGGAAGGTTTCGAAGAGATCGAAGCGGTGAGTATGATCGATATTATGCGCCGCGGCGGTATTGAGGTCCTGGTGCGTGCTCTTGATGACAGGATGGAGGTAGCAGGTGCCCACGGTATTACAATTAAAACAGAAGGTTCTGTAGCTGGCATAAACGCCGACGACATCGATATGATCGTACTGCCGGGCGGGTGGGGCGGTACGAACCGCCTGGCTGAAGATGAAAACGTGCAAAATCTGTTAAAAGCGATGGACGAAAAGGGAAAAAACATCGGTGCGATCTGCGCTGCGCCGTTTGCCCTGAATGCGGCCGGCGTTCTCAAAGAGAACTACACCTGCTACCCGTCGGTTGAAAAAGAGATCCGTCTTGATGGGTATCAGGGCAGTACCTACCAGGTGGTCGAAGATGCCAATGTGATGACCTCGCGCGGGCCGGGAACGGCGATCTGCTTCGGGCTTGCCATCGTCAAAAAGCTGATGGGCGACGAGAAATATGATGCGGTAAGAGAGGGAACCCTTTCCACTTTTTGTGAAAAGGTGTAGTCTGCTGAAGTGTGTATGCGAATCAATGATGTATCCATTTACGGTATCATTTCTCTGCCCTTATGCTGTGATACGACTGCATGAACCGGGTCCAAGGAGAATAGATGCCTGCTCGTCCGATAATTGAGGTAAGATCCTGCCGTTTCCGATATGAAGATGCTTCAGACGATACGGTGCAGATTGACCATCTTGCGCTTCACCCCTCTCAGCACCTTTTTATTAAAGGCAGAAGCGGGAGCGGAAAGTCGACGTTTCTGAATCTGCTGTGCGGTGTCCTGGAGCCGGAAGAGGGGATCATCAATGTTCTTAATGCCCCTTTTTCGAGCAGGAGCAGTGCCGAAAAAGACCGGATCCGCGCAGACCATTACGGCATAATCTTTCAGCAGTTCAACCTTTTGGCGCATTTAAGCGTGAAAGAGAATATTGCGCTGGGATGCAGTTTCTCTGAACGAAAAAAAGCAAGAGTACGTGATATGGATGCAGCGATCAAAGCGCTGTTGGAAAAGCTTGACCTGCCCTTATCGCTGCTGTCGAAACCTGCCATGAGTCTGAGTGTCGGGCAGCAGCAGCGCGTGGCCGTGGCACGTGCGCTGATCGGCAAGCCTGAGATCATCGTTGCCGATGAACCGACCTCTGCGCTGGATCCAGAGACAAGAGAGGATTTTATGCGACTGCTGTTCGAACAGGTCGATGCACAACAGAGCACTTTGATCTTTGTCAGCCATGATGCGTCGCTCGCTGACAGATTCTCGCAGGTCGTATCGTTTGAAAAACTGAACCGGGCAAAGCGATGAGAGAGCTGTGGCTTCTAACGTATAAAACTGTCCGCAATCGCCGGATCGGCTTTTTTCTCTCTATCGTCTCCATTGCGATCAGCGTGGTACTGCTGCTCGGAGTTGATATGCTCCGCAAGGATATCAAAGCCCATTTTCTGCATACCGTTTCCGATACTGACCTCATTGTCGCGGCGCCCAACGGAGCGGTCGAAATCCTGTTGGAGCTGGTCTTTCATCTGGGTGATGAGGGGAGCCGGATAGCGTGGGAAGATTTTCAAAAGCTTTCAGCCTGGCCGCAGATCGCCTGGAGCGTGCCGATCGCTCTCGGGGACGAACACCGCGGTTTCAGTGTGGTCGGAACGGATAACGGTTATTTCACACACTATAAATACGGGGGCAAACAATCGCTTACATTCAGCAGCGGGCAGGGGTTTGAAGGTTTTTACGACGTCGTTGTGGGCGCAGACGTTGCCCGAAAATTACACTATAAAATCGGTGATGCGATTCTCCTCTCCCATGGCCACGGGCATGGTGCCCACCGGCATGCCAACCGCCCTTTCAAAATCAGCGGGATACTCTCTGCGACGATGACACCGAATGACGACACGGTCTTTGTCGCACTGAAGGCGCTCGAAGCGATCCATATCGAGTGGCAGTCGGGACGGTTCATCGATATGCATCTTTCATCTGAAGATCTGGAAAAGATGAATACGGTGCCGAAGCATCTCAGCGGAATATTGCTGGGCTTGAAAAATCATTCCGAAATATTGGGTGTGCAGAATGCGATCGATCAGATGAAGGATGCATCGCTTAAAGCTGTTATCCCGGCTAAAGCGCTTGCAAAGCTGTGGATGGTAATGGGGAAGATGGAAAACGTGCTGCTCTTTATCTCTGCGATGGTCTTTATCGCTGCCGTTTTCGGCATGGTGGCGACAATGCTCTCCACACTCAATGAACGCCGCCGGGAGATCGCAATCTTGCGTACACTCGGGGCCAGACCCCACCACATCTTCATACTGTTTGTGATGGAGTCGCTGGCAACGGTTACGCTTGGCATTGCGGCCGGTCTTATTGTATTGGAACTCGGCCTGTTCGGCGCAGAGCTGTTCTTTAGCGGCAGCATGGCACTTTCCAAACTGCCGGACGGCACGGAGTGGATGATGCTTCTGTTTATGCTGTTCGGGGCGCTTCTGGCAAGTTTCATTCCGGCGTACCAGGCCTATAAACAGAGTCTGAAAGACGGTCTGACGGTGCGATTATGATACGTTTTGCCGCTGCTTTTTTTGCGATTGTCTTTCTGCTGATCGGCTGCAGTACAGAGCCCAAATATCAGATCGGAGAGTGGAAAACACTGATAGACCCTGCCTTCGACCAGGAGAAGATCGTTACCCACTATAAGCAGAAAGTGGCCCAATATGCTGAAGGTTCAAAAGAGGAGATAGCGATCTATGCCCAGATGCAGGAAGCACTGAAGAACGCCGGAAACAACAGGGCGGCTGACAATAAAAGGGCTAAACTCTCCGGCTATATCGTCCCTCTCGATATCGATGGCGATAAAGTCAGCCGTTTCCTCTTTTTTCCGACTGCCGCTGCCTGTATCCATGTCCCCTCTTCGCCTGCAAACCAGACCATATTGGTGGAGGTTAAAAAAGGCGAAGGGGTGCTGCTGGAGGATGCCTATGAACGCATCACGGTCTATGGCATGTTGCATCTTGAGCGCCACGAAGAGGCCACCGGCACGGCCTCCTATGTCATCAGGGATGCCGTGACGAGGGTAACACCGGAGTTGTGACTTTTTGTCAATAATGCGGTCGATGTCAAAAGAGCGATATAGTCAGCTGTTTACTTTTGAACGCACGATTTTGACCGCTGC
>CAZNQJ010000275.1:0-3292 GCA_964575205.1 uncultured Campylobacterales bacterium
TCTTCGAGTGGCAACGCTTTTTTACTCTCTTGTAATCAATATGGATAACCCCTGAAATATGCGCTGAAAAGAAGGGGTGCACCTTGCTCGCCTCTGCAGGGCCGCGGACGCCTAGCAGGTTTTGTCGGTATAGGGGATGCGGATCGTGAAGAGGGCGCCGTCTTTGTCGTTTTTCACCGAGATCGAGCCGTTGAATTTCTGCTCGATGATCTGCTTTGTCATATAGAGCCCCAGCCCGGTTCCCTGGCTTTTATGCTTGGTGGTGAAATAGGGCTCAAATATATTGTCGATGATCGCTTTGTCGATGCCGCCGCCGTTGTCGCTGATCTCGATGACGTACTCTTCGCCCTCGATAAACCCCCGGCTTTTGATCACGCCCTCTTTGATGTTGTGGTTCTTGATGGCATAGGCCGCGTTGGAATAGATGTTGATCAGCGCCTGCTTGAGGTTGTTCAGATAGCCGCTGAGCAGCACGTTTTCAAGATCGGTTTCGAAACGGATATGGCTGCCTACAATGGAGCTTTTGACAAGGGTCTGCAGTGAATTATCCACGTCGCTCGTGCAGAAGGTGTTGTGTCCGTCATCCTCCGGGTAGTAAACGCGGAAATCGTCGATCGTGTCGGAAAGGTACTGGATGATCTCGCTGCAGCGCACCTGGAATGCCTCGAAATCCAGCGCACGCTTTTCGTCGTTTTTCTCCATCATCATCCTGACCGTCATGTCGGTCAGCAGCAGCCCCAGGGTGTTCAGCGGCTGCCGCCACTGGTGTGCGATGTTGCTGATCATCTCGCCCATTGCGGCAAACTTGTTCTGCTGGTAGAGCATATTGTCCTTTTGGCGGCTCGCTTCGATCTCCCTGGCGATCCGCTCTTCGAGGTTTTTGTTGATCGCTTCGAGCTTGCGTTCCGCTTCGAGCTGTTCGGTCATATCGAGACTGAGACCGACCAGACCGCCGACACCGTGCCTCCCATCTTCGATCCGGGTCTTTACGATCATGAGTTCGTGCTCTTTTCCGTCGACAAACGGGATCTTCTCATAGCTGATATGGGGTGCGCTCTGCTGCAGGGCCACTTTGTCCGAGCGGATGCAGCTTTGCGCTATGAGAGGAGGGTAGAGGGACTCGTAATGGGGGACCGAGAGGAAGGTCTCTTCGCTGATGCCGATGGCATCGCAGAAAGCCTTGTTGACAAACTGCAGTCTCCCGCTTGCATCCTGGGACCAGATGCCGATGGGTGCCGTATCGAGGATCGTCCGGAAAGTGAGGCGTTCATTCGGGGCCAGGATCTCTTTTGCCCGCGCCTGGTCCACTCCCGAACAGCGTGTGACGAGATGGCCGCTGGAGAGTTTGTAGAGGTACCCCTCCTGCCACTCTCCGGCAATGCCGAGGCAGGGAACCAGGGTGATCTCCTGCGGTTCCCCCGTACGGTAGACCTCTCTGAAAATATCGAGCAGGGAACGGGTTCCGTTGACCGGGAAGAGTAACGAAAGCGATTCTGCCGCAAATGCCCCTTCGGTAAATTTGCAAAGTGGTTTCGCCTTCTTGTTGAGGTAGACGACTTTGAAATCACTGCCTTGCTCGTGCGGTTCAAAGACCGTGATCCCGACATCGATCAGACCAAAAAGTTCTTCAAAATTGAACATGAAACTCCTTATTGGTATTTTAACGTAAAATAGGGGGCAGTTCTTCGAATTTTTCTCGTTTCCATCGTTGCATAGAGAAGGCTGCAGCACTTTGTGCAGATTCTTCCAACTGCTTCGGTACGACGGTCACAGGTTTGAATCCTGGGTGCTGGTATGGCCCTTTCATTTTTCCAATAAATTTTTTTTTGGCTCGATTCAGGCTCCCTATGATAAGTTGAAAGAAGCAAATACTATAATTCGGAAAAAAGATCATGAGCATCCTATGCCTTTATCTTCCGAACTTCTTTTAAGGGCTGTTTTATGAGTATCTTTGCTTTGCAATCGCCTGCTGGCGGCTTTTTGGATGAAGACCTGAACCAATTCAACAAAATATTTGATGAGTGGTGTGTCCAGTTTGACAGCTATGACGATGCCATCATTATTGCCGAGAGTCTTGATAAAAAAAAACAGGTTGAGGTCGTTGAGATCACGCCGCTGAGCTATCCGAAATATTTTTTCCACAGCCTTCAGGGCAATATCCATGCAACGCGGCAGATAGAGGACAAGATCGTCTGTATCGTCGAGCCTTTCATGGGGTCAAACTTCCGCATCGCCGTCTGTGACCTGAAGACGAAGCGGGTGCGACTGATGCCGACGCGCTATAAAAGTGCCATGAGCGTCGAAGGGGCTTTTGCGAATTTTACGATTTGACGTTCTCTTCTGCTCCTGAAACAGTTTTCTCGATCTGCCCTGTCACTTTAAAGAGTATGCATCAGCTTATCTCTTCCTCTCCGGCGACGCACAATCTGGCATTTGGGATCTCTCTGTGATAGTGCCTTTGAAGTTTCGGGCGGTCACAACACGCCTTGTCCGCACTCTCTTCGAGCATCGCAAACGACAGAGAGCCTCTGGCCGTATGGCGCATCGTTCATCATGCCTCCCGGCTGTTGGCGATAAGAGAGCGGCATAGAGTGAAGCTGTAAAAGCTGCTGATGCCCTTTCAGAACGTCAGCAGCCAGAATGAAGATCTGCTCGTCAACAAAGACGGATCCGTCGATGTCTACTTCGGTCCAAAAGCGCCGAAAGGCAGGGAAAACAACTGGATCCAGACTATTCCGGGTAAGGGACGGTTCATGATTTTACGACTCTGCGGCCCTCTTGACCCACGGTCCGACAAGACATGGCAGCCGGGTGCAACAGAGCTGTTAAAATGATCAGTGCATGATGGCGTAATTCTTGCATCCGACCTCAAAGTTCATGTTGCAGGCCTTTCCAAAGAGTTCTTTGGCTTTTGTATTATTTTGTCGAACACCATTGCCAATGTAGTACATCATCCCGAGATTGGAACAGGCTGCAGCGCTTCCCCCATTGCAGGCTTTGGTGTAAAGCTTAACGGCTTTGGCCTTGTCCTGCTGAACTTCAATGCCTTCGTCGTACAAAACCCCGAGATTGTAGCAGCCTCCGGCATTTCCCCCGTCGCAGTCTTTTGAATAACGCTTTAAATCTTCAGCAACATCCCCAAAAACAGCGGTTGACATTGCACAAAATATAAGAAGAAGAACTGAAGTTTTTTTCATTAATTGCCCCTTTGAGCACTCTTTTATTTTGGGATATTATATTCTTAAACTGCAAAAAAATAGTTACTGTAAGTAACCAAAAACTGAAACGAACC
>CAZNQJ010000276.1:0-3284 GCA_964575205.1 uncultured Campylobacterales bacterium
AGCGCGACGAGGTGTAGCCGCGGATATTCGACTCTTTGGTCTTGGCAAAGAGGTTGCGGATCTCGTCCATCACCCCCGTGTAGGTCGCCGGGTTCGAGCGCGGGGTGCGGCCGATCGGGCTCTGGTCGAGGTAGATCACCTTGTCAAGCTGGTCAAGACCGTTGATCTCGACGCCCGCCACCTTGTTGACCTTGCGGGCACGGTTGAGCAGTTCGCGCGCCGTCGGCAGAAGGGTCTGCAGAATAAGCGAGCTCTTACCGCTGCCGCTGACGCCGGTGACACAGACGAAGTTCTCCAGCGGAACACGGGTGGAGAGATCGTTGATGTTGTTGATGGTGACGTTTTTGATCTCAAGCCACTTCTCCTGCGGGCGTCGGTGGAAATACTCGATCATCCTGCGGCCCGAGAGGTAGTCGGCCGTGACCGTCTTCGCTTTTTCAAGCTGTTTGCGCGTTCCGGCAAAGACCACCTCGCCGCCGAACCTGCCCGCTCCCGGACCGATATCGATGATGTAGTCGGCGTTGTTGATCGTCTCCTTGTCGTGTTCGACCACGATGACGCTGTTGCCTTTCTCCTGCAGGGAGCGGAGGGTACGGATGAGCTTGAGCGTGTCGCGTTCATGCAGACCGATACTCGGTTCGTCAAGCACATACATGACCCCCGTCAGGCCCGAACCGATCTGCGAAGCGATACGGATACGCTGCGCCTCCCCGCCGCTGATGGAGCGGGCGTCGCGGTCGAGGGTGATGTAGCCGAGCCCGACGTCGTAGAGGAAGAAGAGACGCTCGCGGATCTCGTTGAGTATCGAGAGCGCGATCTTCGTGTTCTGGTCGCTCAGATGCGAAAAGGTCTTCTCGTCGGCGAACCACTTGTAGCACTTCTCTATCGGCAGGTTGATCACTTCATAGATCTTCTTGCCGGCCACTTCAACGGCCAGCGACTCGCGGCGGAGACGGTTGCCGTTACAGACGTTGCACTTTTTCTCGCTCATGTAGTCCTGAAGCTCTTTGTCGTCTTTGAACATGTCGTAGGCGATGCGGGTGATCCCCGGCCAGACCCGCTTGATAGGGTGCCCTTTCCACTCGAACTCGATCTCGTCGATGCCGCCGTGGATAACGGCTTTCTGCTCATGGGCTTTAAGGTCGCTGAAAGGGACCGTGATATCGATCTTGTTGTGGGCGCACATCCCTTTGAGAAAGGTGAAGTAGTAGCCTTTGTTGAAACCGTAGATGATCTTGACGGCACCCTTTTCGATGGAGAGGTCGCCGTCGATGATCTTCTCCTGGTCAAGCGCAAAACGTACCCCGAGGCCGTCGCACTCCGGGCATGCCCCCTTGGGCGAGTTGAACGAGAAGGTGAGCGGTTCAAGCGGCTCGAAACTCACCTTGCAGTCGAAACAGGCGTTGTGTTCCGAGTAGTGGATGATGTTCTCTTTGTAGCCCATCTCGACGTGGTTCAGAAACTCAAGCTCCACCTCGCCGTAGCTCTCTTTGAGTGCCTTTTCGACATCCTGGGCGATACGGTCACGGTTGTCCTCTTTGATGACGACGCGGTCGATCACCGCTTTGATGGTGTGTTTCTTGGTCTTGGAGAGCTCGATCTCGTCATCAAGACGGGTCATCACGCCGTTGATCATCGCACGGACATACCCCTTGTGGCGAAGTGATTCAAAGAGGTCCTGGAAGGTGCCTTTTTTCTCATTGATCAGCGGGGCCAGAATAACGATCTTTGCATCATCCGGCAGCTTCTGCACCTGTTCGATGATGTCGGCTGCCGACATCTTGGAGATCTTCTTGCCGCAGAGGTGGCAGTGCTGCGTCCCGACGCGGGCATAAAGAAGACGGAGGTAGTCATAGATCTCGGTAATGGTCCCGACCGTCGAGCGCGGGTTTTTGGAGGTGGTTTTCTGGTCGATCGCGATCGCCGGTGTCAGTCCTTCGATCTTGTCGACATCGGGCTGACCGACGCGGTCCAAAAACTGACGGGCATAACTTGAAAGGCTCTCAAGGTAACGGCGCTGTCCTTCGGCGTAAAGCGTTCCGAAAGCGAGCGTCGACTTGCCGCTGCCGCTCAGGCCGGTACAGACAACCAGCTTGTTTTTAGGTATCTCAAGCGAGATGTTTTTAAGATTGTTTTCTCTTGCGCCCGTAATTTTGATCATATTCATTTTAACCTACCAATCTGTAAAATATATAGGCTGATACACCGACATAAAAGAGCATCAGGGCCGTTTTATGGTGGCGATCTATCACCTGATGTTTCAGCCAGATGCCCCCGGCAACGCCGGCCAGCGAAGCGATACCGATGATGATACCGCTTTCGTAATCGATGTGGCCTGCAACGCTCAGCCCGATCAGGCCGGAGAGCGATGAAAAGACCACGAAAAAGAGACCTGCCGAGACCGCCTTCTTAAGCGGTACATGCAAGAAACCGACCAGCAGCGGCACCAGCAGGATGGAACCGCCGACCCCGATGGAGATGGCAAAGGCTCCCAGAACCGCGCCGATCGTAAAGAGTATAAGCGGATGGGCACTGCGCTCGTCTCTGTGCTCGGTCGTCTTGAAGAACATGCGCGCAAGGGCAAAGAGGACAAAGCCGAGGAAGATCGCTTCGAGCGTTTTTGACGAGAGCGCCGAGATGATAAAGGGGCTCAGAAGCGCCCCCGCAAACCCGCCCATGCCGATCATCATCACCATCTTGATGTCGAGTGTGCCTTTGCGGAGGTTCAGGTAGGAGCCGTAGATCGAGCTGAAGACCATCTGCACCACCGAGATGCCGATAGCTAATTTGATATCGTAACCCATAAAGAGCAGCGCCGGAACAAGAATAGTCCCGCCGCCGATGCCGAAAAAGCCCGACAGCATACCCACCGCAGCACCCAGAAATAGCAGTTCGATGAACTCGATCATATGCAACCTTATATCCGTTTCGCGCGATTATACATGATAATGGCTTTGGAGGGGGTATTGTTTACCTGGTGGGTTTGAGGATTAAGGATAGGGTTTGGCATCGTCGCCTTCATTTTATAAATGTCTTTTGATAGTAGTTGTATCACTTTTGTCCAAAAATCACTGCTCGAACTTTGACCTTCATCTCGGTGGCATTCCGTCTCTACTGCCGGAATTAATGTTCTGAAGCATATGGAACACAAACTCCCTCGACCAACGCACTGACTTTTATGAAAACACAAAATGTCATCTTTAGCGATAAAATTGATACGCACAGAAAAAATAAAAGCGCCTCTCTTCTTTCCCTCAAGATTTCTGCTCTGGCGCGACAGAGAA
>CAZNQJ010000277.1:0-3274 GCA_964575205.1 uncultured Campylobacterales bacterium
GTCCCGCCTGTCGGAAGCCGACTGGTTAAGGTATTTGGGGCGTGGCAGATGCGTTTCCCGTCCCCGGATAATCCGGGGACAGGAAAAAGCAATAAGATTAATCCAGAGAAATCCAATCCGAAACAGAATCAAATTTCAGGGTCTTTGCATTACCCCTCACAATCCTTCCTACGGGGATGCTGTGGTTTTTACTGATGGTGACCGGGGGCATCAGACCTCCCACATCATAGTTCTTGATGGATTCAAGCGCCTTAACTAAGCTGTCGCCGGTAATGGCCCCTGACTTATCCGCCCGCTTGAGGCATTCGATAAAAATCTGCATTGTCAAAAAGTTCTGCATATACGCCTGGGAACGATAATCGGCAAACTTGGGATGATTTTTTTGGGTCCATGCCCTGATCTTTTTTATCATGGGATTTTCATCCTGATAATAATAAGAATAGGCCGTCACCCCCATGTATTCGCCCGCCAGTCCCTTTAATTGATCCAGCAGGTGCTTCTCTGTTGACCAGAATGTGCCCATGAACTTACAGTTGAGTCCATAGTCCTTGGACTGCTTGATCACATTCTGAATAGGGGTAACGACAAATCCGTGAAAGATGCAGTAATCCACCTTTTTTCGTTTCATATCCAGTATCTGAGTTGTAATATCCACACCCCCCACCTTTGCGATTTCTTCGGCAACCAGATTCAGGCCCATTTGCTTGCACAACTCACGGCCGGCCGGAATCGGCTCCCTGCCAAACTCCGTGTCACTGTAGAAAAAGGCTATGTTTGCGCCCGATTTTTCCTTGGCAATATATTTGAGAAGGACCCCGAACATCTCCGAATACGTTGGTCCGGCAATAAACATGTTGGGGTTTTCTTTGGGAGTAGCGGCAATATCAGCAAAGGTATAGGCAGAGTAGAGGACCTTGTAGCGGTCTTTAATCTCAGGAGCCAGGGCCTTGGTCATGCCGGTGCTCTGGCCAAACATGCAATGGGGCTTATGCTGGGCATACAGGCGCTTAAAAGCGGCAATACCCACATCGTTTTTGTACTCACCATCCGCCCAGTAATACTCGATCTTTTTTCCGTTTACGCCTCCTTCCTCATTTGCCATGGCAACGGCATCTTCCATGGCATCAGCGCCATGTATCCCGGCAAAGGCAAATCTCCCGGTAAAGGGATGTACTGCACATATTGTGGGATTCTGCTCAGCCATGGCCTTGCTCACGGTGAACAATCCAATACATAAAACCAGACTGAGAACAAAAATAACTATCTTTTTCATTACAATTCCCCCTTATGTTTTAGACGGTTAATAAACTATTCTCGAAAGAGACCTCTATTCACGGCGTAAGTTCTCAATAAGCCCGGGTAAACCAAAGCTCTGCCATTCCTCTGGATTTATTACCCGATATTAATGAGATTTTACATCACCTCCTTTCAATCATCTCTTAATACGAAAAAGGCCAGAGCCTGAAAAAGTTCTTGATCCGGTTCCAGATTTCTGCAAGACCACGGGGCTCAAAAACAAGAAAAAGCACAATCAAAACCCCGAAGATAACCTCTTTCATGGGAACGAAGATCTCCTCATACCCGGGTGCACGCATTTTTACAATTTCCGATAGATAATTAAGGAGCTCCGGGATCAGGGTCATGAAAATAGCCCCGAATATGGAACCTAATGTGCTCCCAAGGCCCCCCACTATAACCATGGCTAAGTAATGGATGCTCAGAATAAAGGGAAAATGGTCCGGGGTGACAACCTTGAGAAAGGTGACCCACAAGGCCCCTGCCACACCGGCATAAAAAGAGCTTATGGCAAAAGCACTCAGTTTATATCGAAACAGATTTATCCCTATGATTTCGGCTGAAAGATCCCGGTCACGTATGGCCACAAATGCCCTTCCCATGCGGGAACGTATCAGATTTCTCGCATAACCCACTCCAAGCACAACAAAAAACAGGGTTATCCAGTAAAAACTCTTTTCGGTGACAAACTCAAAGCCTCCAATACTGGGACACGGGATGTTAATCCCTGTGATGCCTTTGGTCATGGATTCCCAGTGGATAAAGACAAATTCAAAGATGAACTGGGCAGCCAAAGTGGCTATACAGAGGTAAAGGCCCTTAACCCTGAGAGACGGTATGCCGATAATCATGCCTGCGAATGCTGCCATCAGACCGGCAAAAGGGATGGAAAGCCAGAAGGAAAAGCCCAAACGCGTGACAAGAATGGCCGAGGTATAGGCACCCACGCCCACAAAAGCTGCATGACCGAGAGATATCTGCCCGGTAAACCCTGTCAATAGATTCAGACCAACAGCCGCGATAATGGCAAAACCGATCATATTGGCCACATAAAGCATGTAGGCATTGGCTATAAATGGAATAATCAGAAGAAAAACAAAAAACAGGCCCATCCAGAGTTTCACAAAAAGGGACTGAAAGATCTCTTCGTCCTTTATATATGTCTCTTTAAAATCTCCGCATCTCATGGTCTAAAGCCGACTCCGTTCTCATTAGTTATTCGTTGCGGGTTTCAGGTTTAAGCCAGAACTTTCCGTTTTTTCAATCATCAATCGACAATCGACAATCCCTGGCCCAGACCTGGCTTTAATGAACGTGACGTCCGGGACTCTAATTCTAAATACTTATCACGAAACAAACAAATTTCGGCGGAGTCGCGCCAGGGCAGGCATCAATCCCTCAGACCCTTTCAATCAGCTCTTTACCAAACAGCCCATAAGGCCTGACCATGAGAATAATCACTAATATAAAAAATGGGGCTATTCCCTTTGCGCCTCCCCCGATAAGGGGATCAATATAAAGACCGGTCAAATTTTCCAGGACCCCTATAATAAGGCCTCCTAAGATGGCACCACCTATGCTGTCAAGGCCACCTAAAATAATAACTGCTAACACCTTCAGCCCTACATCCCCCATGTAAACGCTTATACCGCTGATATTTCCGATAACAATCCCGCCGATAACAGAGGCCATGGCTCCAAAACACCAGGCCAAGGCAAATATCCATCTCACACTGATGCCCATGGAAAGGGCGGCCTGCTGGTCATTGGCCGTTGCCCGCATGGCTACACCGGTCCTGGAATATTTGAAGATCATCAGAAAGACGGTTGTAGCGATAATAGCAAAGATAAAACCCCACAAAAGTCCGGAAGGGACCACTGCAAATCCGAGGAGCAGGGGTTTTGGTGGAAATATCTCGGGAAAAGTCCTGAAAGAAGGGGTCCATATCATGTACATGAGACCTCTCAGGATAAGACCC
>CAZNQJ010000278.1:0-3272 GCA_964575205.1 uncultured Campylobacterales bacterium
TTTGACCTCTATCCTGGTCGCTGAAAAATAGTAGCTTATCGCACCTATAAGAAGCAGAAGCGGCAGAATAGCTGCCAAAAGACGCTTGCCGAGGGCTCTCTTCTTCTCATCTTGCTCCGCTTTGGCCTGTCGGGTCTCCTCTTTGATGTTGCGCCGGACCATGCTCTCTTTTTGATAGCTCTCGACATGTTCTTGAGAGATCTCTTTCAAGGCATCAAAATCAACGACCGGCTCTTTTGCTTTTGTCTCATCACCAGCGACTCTGTTTTCTCTCTGGGACGCTTTTGATCCTGTATTGTCCTTGGGGCTCTTCGGCTGCTCTTTTGCCTCTTTTTCAGCTGCAAACCGCCTCTCTATCTTTGAGCGTCTCTGCAAGCGCTCTTTCTGAATACGCTCTTTCTCCTCCCGGTAAAACCTTTCCCTTTGTGCTGAAAAAGCCGCTTTTTGGACTTCCCACTTCGCTCTGTCGCGCTCATGCGGGAGAGCAGAAGCGTCAAAATCACTTTCAACGGCGTGCACATAGGCGTCGAAAGAGGGGAGCCCGGAGAGATAAAAGTCGTTGGAGATATCCAGTGCCTTCTCTTCAAAGATACTCTTATTAAGCAGGTCTTTGTCGGTATAAAAAGCGCTTGGGCGTTTGCATTCAGCCCAGGAGAGCAGACCAAAGGCCTCTGCTCTGTTCTCCTGATGAATCGCCGCACGGATCCTGCGTTTTATCCTGCGGCTCGGATAGATATCGCGTTCATCCACCCCGATGCCCGTGATCATCCGGCGGCCGTTTGCGGCACACTGCAGTTTTCTTTTATTATGGTTTAGCCGGAACCCCGCCTTTGTGATGATCTGCTCTACCACTTTTTCGATCCTCGCGGCAAACGATTCATCGTTGAAAGAGAAGATAAGGTCATCGGCGTAGCGGGTATAGACCGCGTGCATGCCCTCATCAGAAATGGCGTTTTTGATGGCAACGTCAAGCTTTAGAAAAGCAAGATTGGCAATAACAGGGCTTGTCGGCAATCCCTGCCTGGCGGCCCCGTCGATAAAACAGAGCTCAAGCTCCTCTTCACTGAGATACTCCGTGACCATAGCCGCTTGGACACTGTCAAAGAAATCTTCCATGTCAAGCGAGAGGGTGTAACGGTAACCTATATGTTTCAACGCATTGCTGACAGGCCCGCGCCCGCGCATGAATCCGTGGATTACGCCTTCTGTCTCGGCATTATGAAGTTTTTGCTGCAGGTCCAGAATGAAAGATGAGAGTCTCTTTTTGTAGGTTTTGTTCGGGGCGTAAATCGTTCGGTATTTTCCGCCGCTCTTGGGTAGTTTGATAATTTTGTAGTGTTTGTTCATTCGATTGGCTCTTTGAAAAGGCAGCACGAGTTTCAGTAGGACCATCTCAAAAAGTAGGCGAAACGCTCTACCAAAATGGGCCTGAACTACGATCGAAATCGTAAAGAGCTGCTGCCTTGCGTTGATTATAATCTACGCAAGCTTTAAAATACTAGTGCTCCCGCCCTTTTTTGATCGTGCCTAAAACCAATTTTGCCAAACTCAGCGCCTTTGAGCGGTGCGAAAGCCTTTTTTTTACACTCTCTTCGAGCTCCCCCAGGGTCTTATCAAAACCTTCCGGGATAAAACAGGGATCATAGCCGAAGCCGTTTTCGCCGCGCGGTATTGTGATGACATCGCCGTACATCCAGCCATGGACCACCTGTTCCCCCTCTTTTGTCACGATAGCGATAGCGGCCGTATAGTGTGCCGGCGAGCTTTCAAGCCCTCTGGCCTTCACTTCATTCATCAGCTTCTGCAGGTTCTCTTTATCACTTGCCGTTTCGCCCCCGTAACGGGCACTGTAGATACCGGGTGCCCCGTCCAGCGCATCGACCGATATGCCGCTGTCGTCGGAAAGGACGATTGCATCCGCATCGCCCAAAGCCTCGTAAACGGCCCTGGCTTTGAGCAGGGCGTTTCCTTTAAAGGTCGGGGCGTCCTCGATGATCTCAAAAGCATCCGTAAGATCGGTATAGGGAACAACCTCAAAATCTTCACACATCGCCTTGATCTCACGTACTTTTCCACTGTTTGAGGTGGCTAGGACAATTCGCATCTATGATTCCTTATACAACTTTTAAGTCAAGACACTGCCTTTTTCTTTGAGACAAAAAAAACAGCATCTGTATTATAATGCGCATTTTAACGCAGTTGTCCCGAAATTGCCAATACTACCCGAAGGTCTTTTTATGTTCAAAACCATCATGCCTCTCTCTGCTATTTTATCGCTGCGCTTCCTGGGGCTTTTCCTTGTTCTTCCCGTTCTCTCGGTCTATGCAATGGGCATGGAGGGAGCCACACCTCTGCTGGTCGGTGTCATCGTCGGCGGCTATGCACTCACCCAGGCGCTGTTTCAAGTCCCCTTCGGTACCATCAGTGACAAGATAGGACGCAAACCGACCATCTTTGTCGGGCTTGTTATCTTTCTGCTCGGCTCAGTTATCGCGGCACTGAGCACCGATATCTATACTCTGATGGTCGGCCGTTTTTTACAGGGTGCCGGCGCGATCGGTGCGGTCGTCACCGCGATGATCTCCGACCTTGTCCCCGAAGAGGTACGCGGCAAGGCGATGGCGATGATGGGCGGGACGATCGCCATCTCTTTTGCTTTGGCAATGGGGCTCGGCCCTGTTCTCGGTGCTGCTTTCGGGGTTGATTTTCTTTTCTGGGTAACCGCCGGACTTGCAGGTCTGGCCATGCTGCTGCTTTTTACCAAAGTGCCGACACCGCCGCGTATCCGCCATATCTATCACAACACCACCAAGACCTCCGATATTCTCAAGGACCCTAACATTATGGGCAAGAACATCATCATCAACGGCATGCAGAAGGGTCTGATGACGATCGCCTTTGTCCTGATCCCGATCATCATGACCGACCCTGTTGCTGAAGGCGGTTTCGGCTGGGAAAAATCGGAGTTGTGGATGGTCTATCTCCCGGCAATGGTCTTTGGCCTGATCGCTATGGGGCCGGCAGCCGTATTCGGAGAGAAGCACAACAAGGCTAAACAGATCTTTTTGGTCTCTATCGTTCTGTTCATCGCTGCTTTTGTATTGATGGGCTATGCGGCTACACCGTTTCTTTTCATCGTCGGTGTCGTCAGTTTCTTTATCGGCTTTAATATGATGGAACCGCTGGTACAGTCACTTATTTCCAAATATGCAAAAGTACACCAGAAAGGGGCCGCACTCGGCATCTCCAATTCGATCTCATACTTTATGACC
>CAZNQJ010000279.1:0-3262 GCA_964575205.1 uncultured Campylobacterales bacterium
TCGCGAGCGACTCGTCAACGCTCCAGGCCTGGTTGGCATCGATCAGCACTCTTGCCTCCGGTACGGCACCTCTTACGGCTTCAATGCGCGCTCTGTCCAGAGCGTCACGGCCGCCGACCTTGACCTTCAAAATGGTGAACCCGCGCCCGAATGCCTCTCTTGCGTCATCGGCCATCTCCTGCGGCGACTTGAGGCTGATGGTAACGGCGGTCTCCAGCGTTTTTGCCGACCCGCCGAGAAATTCCACCAGAGAACGCTCCTGCGAGACGGCAGCCAGATCATACAGCGCCATATCGACGGCCGCTTTGGCGCTGCTGTTGCCTATGCAGCTTGCATGGAGGAGCTCAAGCACTTTCGGCAGGTCAAAGTCCTCGCCGACCAGTTTCGGGGCGATGACCTTTTTGATCGTCTGCGAGATCGTTTTGAGGTCTTCGCCCGTGATCGCTCTGGTCGCGGGGGCCGCGCCGTAGCCGATGTTCGGGGTGTCGGTATGAATGGAAATGCGTATGTTCTCCACGTCATCAACGCGCCGAAGTGCAGTGATAAAAGGGGTGCGCAGCGGGATCTTTTCAATCTCCAGCGTGATGGCGGTGATTCTCATACGGCGATGCCCTGCAGGATATAGCCGATCGCGAGCCCGGCGAAGGTGCCGATCAGGTAGCCCATGATCGCCATCAGTACGGCGATGCCGATGAGCGAACGGTGATAGGCGGCGGCGAGGATGGGCGCCGAGGCGACCCCGCCGATGTTGGACAGAGAAGCGACCCCGATGCTGAAGAGATCAAGTCTGAAGAGTTTGGCGACGACGACCATGATAAAGGCATGAAAGAGCAGGATCAAAAGCCCGACAGCAAGGTAGAGCGGTACCGCTTCGAAACCGCGCAGATGGGCCTGCGAACCGATCAGCGCGATCAAGAGATAGAGCATGGCGCCGGCCAGAGCGGTCGAACCCTGGACCGCTCTGAGCGGCGTGCGTGAAGCGATCAGCCCGAAGAGGGTGGCCAGCAGAACACTCCAGGTGGTGAGGGAGAGTCCGCCGAGGTGTCGTGCCAGAGTGTTGCTGATCCACGCGACACATAGTGAAAACAGGAACAGCAGCAGCAGCGTTGCCGGGTTTGCTTTGTGGACATGTTGTGCCGGCTCTTCCTCGGGTATTTTGAAACGCAGCGGCGCTTTTGTCCAGCGGTTGAAGAGCGGGGCAAATCCGACGATCATCAGCAGTGCCATCACCCAGAGCGTGTAGTCGACGGAGTCGACTATGAGCGCGTATCCCATCAGCTCTTCACGGACATTGAGCGCCCCGGCGACGGCAAGCATATTGGCGGTGCCGCCTGTCCAGCTTCCGGCCAGTACGGCAAAAACGCCGGCGGCATCATGGTTCAGTCCGAAAAGCCAGAAGAGTGCGACAAAGGCGAAGCCCAAAGAGAGAACCGCTGCGAGATAGGCGATGATCAGGGAGCGGCCGAGTGCGGCAAAGGCCTTGAGATCGATCTGCAGCAGCATGACAAAGAGCATGGCGGGCAGCAGAACGCTCTTGACGTTTTTGTAGAGCGCATGGACCGCTTCGTTCTCCTCCCAAAAGGAGAACTGGGCAAGCGCCATGGCGGCGGCATAGATGAGGACAACGGCGGGCAGGAAAGCAAAGATCCTGTGGCGGGTGAACTTCTCCAGCGCGCCGAGACCGGCGGCCAGGAGTGCAACGCTCAGAAGATAAACGAGAGGATCAGCGATCATCTGCTATCTGCAAGGGGCTTTTTTAAAGGCCGGCAGGGCATCGCGAAGCCCCTGCATAAAGGCTTCGCCCGGATCACTCTTTTCGGTGCGGTAGCTTCTGTCTTTTTCCAGCCAGAAAGGGGTGGTTTCAAAACAGCGGTACTCGGAGTGGCCGATAAGATAGTCAACGGCGGGATAACTTTTTTTGATCTCTCTGATCAGCCCGATGTTGGCCTTGAGCTGGGCTTCGGTCAGGTCGCCCAGCGTACCGACATTTTCGATGCCGATGCTGCTGTAGTTGAGCCCGATGACATGGCGCGCCATCCAGTTGTCCGGCATGAGCTGATAGACGGTGCCGTCGCGGTCGACGAGGTACTGAACGGAGACATTGGCAGTGGCACTTTTTGTTGAGATGTCTTTTCTGCTTGAGGGGAGCTCTTCACCGTCAAAGGCCTCGAACGAGCCCTGCAGTGTCGGAATGGCGGTAAAGTGGACGACAATGATGCGCGGATCGATCGTGATATCTTTTGGCGAAAGCCCGTAATGTTCACGGATATACTCGAGGGTGAGCTGCTGGCGGTGCTCGCTGAAGTGGATCGGTTTCTGGATGATCTCCAGGGCAGGGGCGGAGATGACAAGGGCGATGAAAAGGAGTACTGTTTTAATCATCGGTTGATTATATAGGCTCATAGCTATAAAAAGGGTTAATAGCGATTTAACTTCAGTGACAGAACGTTATATTCAAGAAAGCAAAAATAAATTTGAGCCTAAAGCGGGGAAAGGGCCTACTCGAATCCCCCTTCTCCTGTTTTTTATACGACAGATCAGAAAGCAGCATAGAGCATAAATAGAAACTGGTTTCTGTTCGCACTGTCACCAAAATTATGGGTGTCGTTAAGCTGAAACTCGACATTTTCAACTAAAAAGTATTTCAGTCCCACAATTCCCGCATTCTCTGAAGAGTCTGCCGCCGCTCCGTTGTCCGCATTTCTGTATCCCGCGGAGAGGTTCAATACGGAAGGGATAACGCCGACTTCCGTAAGGAGTGTTGCCGCCTTTTTGTTGTTGGCCCCAGGGTTATACAGGGAGTTCGCATCGTTTTTGGCGCTGGCATACGTCGCAAAGAAACTGACCGGCACTTCAGCCACATTTCCCATGGCCTGAAAATCAAGGGCATACGCATCTGTTTTTTGCTCAACCCGAGGCGTGACAGGATCATTGTCGGCATCCGATTTGGCGGTTCCGAACCAGTACTGTCCGCCAAAACCCAGATCCCAGTCGCCTACGGTCGGGGTCACGGCTAACCTGAGATAGTGTGCGGGCGAAAAATCCTGGACACTTCCGTTGACCGGCATCCAGGCGGAATAGACGGCATACCAAAGCCTGTTATAGAGATAAAGGCCCAGGCCTTCTGCTTCGGAACCTGTCCCTATATACTGCTGGGCAGAGACGACTTCGGTGCTTTCGAGGATGTCGCCTCCCGTGTTGAGCGCTTCAAACGCATAAGCCGGACCGAAGCCGTCGGTTCGATAAGGCACGACACCGACGG
>CAZNQJ010000280.1:0-3246 GCA_964575205.1 uncultured Campylobacterales bacterium
CGTTTCCGGGTCAAGGCCATTGACTCAAAACGGCAAACGAACATAGTCCGCAGAGCTTTGTATATCGATTTTCACTCCCAATATTCTCTATTACATTGATCAAGTCAACGCTTATATCTGTTTCACGTTAAAAGACCTCATTCGATTCAAAGCAAAAGCCAGTTCAAAAGAGCGGAACCGGGCAAAATGGCCGGAAATATGTTTGCTGAGGATATCCAGCCCGTTCTCCTCAAGGTCGGCCATAACCAGATCGATCACCTGCTTCAGCGTTCTTTTTCCGTTCATATACTTTTTGGCATAAAGCATAGCATAACCGACAGCCTTTGTCTGTGACAGCTCGATCAGCTGCTCAAGGTCGCTCAGGTCGATCCTGTCTCGGCCGAAATGGAGGGTATCTACCTCCGTTGTATAAATCCGCTGCTTCCCGTACTCGCTCACCGGGTCTATACTTTCGGCAACGGGAATGCGTGCTTTGGGCTCAATAGGATACTGCACATCTTCATTTGCCCTTTTTGCCGGAGATTCCCGAATGATCTTTTTTGCCTCTGCAGTAACATCTTCGGGACGGTATCTGATCATCTGGATGACATGATCAGCCACTTCGAAATAGTCTCCCACGCCGCCCAGTACAAGAATGGTCGATATCTTTTTTTCAACATAGAGCTGACGGACTTTATCGATATAGGAAGTGATCGGTTCATCCGATTTTTTCACCAGCTTCTGCATATGCTGGTCACGGACCATAAAGTTGGCGGCGCAGGTATCCTCATCCATCAGCATCACCTTGGCTCCCATCTCTATGGACTCAATAATAGCTGCCGCCTGGGAAGTGCTGCCGCTGGCATTTTCAGTACTGAAAGCGACGGTCTCTTTATCGAACGGGAGGTTCCTGATAAAGGGTGAGATATCTGTCTTAACCACGTGCCTGCCGCTGTAAGCCCTGACTTTTACACTCTCCGCCAGCGACACACACTGCTCCCTGCCATCGCCGGCGATATGGTTATAGACGCCCATCTCAATGGCCTGCAGCAGGGTCGATTTACCGTGATAGCCTCCTCCCGCAAGCAGGGTGATCCCCTCCGGGATTCCCATACCGGTTCTCTTTCCGGCATAGGGAAGGTTGATTTCAATTGTCAAGCTTTCGGGAGATTTAAACGGTATGACCGAGCCTATATTCATGGCACGGTCACTGCTCCCGCTCTCCCTGGGCAGAAGAGCACCGTCGGCGATAAAGGCCACCAGACCCATACCCGGCAGTTTCTCCCGCAGGAATTCCGCATCCAAGGCAGTGTGTATGTGCGAGAGCAGCAGGTTTCTATCGGTATGATCCCGATGCAGTGACAGCCTGACGATTTCGGGCAGCTCTTCAAACAGCATCTCAACGGCCAGCTTGGCATTGATGTTTCTTCCCGATGCCGGAAGACCGATAAAGCAGCGGATCTCCAGGTTCTTTTCATCAAGAACAACCGAACTTCGCTCCAGGATCGTCTGCAGCGGTTCATCTATCGTAATAATACCGCTGTGGCCGGTACCGCGCCTCTGCCCGGAAACGTCGCGGCTATGCGAGAAAAATTGCCGGGCGAAAAAATCCCGACAGGCTGTTTTTGCGGTTTTTGAGTCGATCATACCCTCTTCGATCGCCGTATCATCCAAAGGAAGCTGAATCCGGTAGATCCCGGTATGAGGAGGGGCGTAGGGGTCTTTTGGAATCTGTTCGACAATAAGCGCAAACTGCCCAAAATCATAGCTCCCGACCAGTGATTGAAAGGCGCCGTAATCCTTTCCGTCTAATGCGGTGACTCTTTTCTGAAGTTGCTCTTTTGCTGCCATCTGTTTCTCCTTGTTTAGGGCACCTCTCTTTCTTCCCTCTGAGGTTGGCTAGGGTTTTTAGAGGTGCCCTTCAGTAATTCTATCATTTCTGGCACCTACAAAGTGTAGCCGGATCACTGCCTTAATAAAAATAGTGCAAATGTTAAGGGTATACTTGTAAACTAAAAACAAAGATAAAGTGCTGAAAAAAAAGGAAGAGAACGTATGGCTTTGACGATAGGTATTCCGAGAGAGGTACACGAGGGGGAGAGACGTGTTGCGGCAACGCCTGAAACGTCGGAAAGACTGCAAAAGCTCGGATTCACTGTTGCAGTTGAGTCCGGCGCCGGTGAGCGTGCCAGTTTTTCTGATGATCTCTACCGCGAAGCGGGTGTCGAGATCATCAGCGACCCCAAAGCGCTTTGGGAGAGATCGGACATTATCCTGAAAGTCCGTGCGCCTGAGGTACACCCCCTGCTCGGCCTCCACGAAGCGGAACTGCTGGGGGAAGGAAAATACCTGATCAGCTTTATCTGGCCGGCGCAGAATCCGGAGCTGATGGAGAGGCTTGCTGAGCGCAGGGCAACGGTACTGGCCATGGACAGCATTCCGAGGATATCCAGGGCACAAAAGCTCGATGCGCTGAGTTCGATGGCCAATATCGCCGGATACCGGGCGGTGGTGGAAGCGGCCAACCGGTTTGGACGTTTTATGACCGGGCAGATCACGGCAGCCGGAAAAGTGCCTCCGGCAAAAGTGATGGTGATCGGTGCCGGGGTGGCAGGTCTGGCGGCTGTCGGAACAGCCAACGCGATGGGCGCGATCGTACGTGCTTTTGACACCCGTCCCGAGGTCAAGGAACAGGTTGAGAGCATGGGGGCGGAGTTCCTGGAGCTTGATTTTGACGAAGATGCCGGGGGTGCGGGCGGATATGCCAAAGTGATGAGCCCCGAATTCATCAAAGCGGAGATGGAACTCTTTGCCGATCAGGCAATGGAGGTGGATATCATCATCACAACCGCATTGATTCCCGGAAGGCCGGCGCCGGAACTCATTACCGAAGGGATGGTCGAGTCAATGCGTGAGGGCAGTGTCATTGTTGACCTGGCCGCTGAAAACGGCGGCAACTGCACCTTGACGGAGCCGGGCAAAGTGGTCGTCAAACACGGTGTGACGTTGATAGGCTATACCGATCTTCCCAGCCGGCTGCCGACGCAGTCGAGCCAGCTCTACGGTACCAATCTTCTGCATATGCTGAGTGATCTCTGCAAAGAAAAAGAGGGGCAGATCACTATCGATATGGACGATGAAGTGATCCGCGGCGCGACCGTTATCAAAGAGGGGGTCGTCACCTGGCCGCCGCCGGCGGCCAAGATTCAGGCCGCTGCCAGGCCGGAGGCTGCTCCGGCTGAGCCTGCCAAAAAAACAGAAGAGACG
>CAZNQJ010000281.1:0-3245 GCA_964575205.1 uncultured Campylobacterales bacterium
ATGATCTTCGTGATTACAGGATGTACAGTGAACAGACATTGGCACTTTATAAAGACGAGTATGATCTGGGACAGCGCTCGCTTCTCGACCTTTTGCAATCACAAAACGATGTTATAAATGCACGTATGCAGCTGGTCAATGCCGAATATGATCTTCGGTTTGCAAAATACAGGATTCTGGACGCCATGGGTCTGCTTATCCTTGCCATTACCGGCAACAGCGAAGAATATACGGCGCGTGTCAACCTTTATATCAACGGCGAAGCCAAAGAGGTTCTTGATACGCTGCCGATAAAATATGATGCGGACAATGACAAAATTGCGGACAATCTTGACCTGTGTGACAATTCGGGTGAGGGTGCCGATATTATGCCTGACGGCTGCCGAAAACTAAACACAGACAGTGATAACGACGGTGTCATCGATTCAAAAGACATCTGCCCGTTTACACCGGCAGGTGCTTCGGTGTCGGCAAACGGCTGTGCTCTTGACACGGATAAAGATGGGGTTGAAGACAGTGCCGATATCTGCCCAAATACGCCGTTTGGGCATAAAGTCAACAGTGAAGGGTGCAGTATCTCCATGGAAATGCGTATTGACTTTGACGATCAAAGCGCGAAACTTCCCTCTTACAGAATGCCCGAGATCGGACAGTTGAGCGCATTTTTAACGACTCGACCTGAATACAAGGTGACGATCATCGGTTTTAGCAACAGCCGCGGTACGGCAGATGCAAACGGCTTGCTCTCCAAACAGCGCGCCGATGCCGTGCGATCTGCCCTGATCAAAAACGGTATTGCCAAAACACGTATCACCACGGAAGGCCGCGGTGCAGAGAAGCCTATTGTCACCGGTGAGGCACCGGAGGGATTTGATCTTAATCATCGCATCGAAATTGAATTCAGTCGAGACTAATGATGAAAGAGTTATTAATGAGACCATATCTACTTTTGATGCTGATGAGTGTGTCTGCTTATGCCGGGACGTATGATTACAGCTATTTGCCTCTTGGCAAGGCCCAGGAGAGCAACGCTACGACTGCAGACCCTTTTATGTATGGCGATTTTGAGAAGATCATACGTTTCAAAGCACTGCTCTTCGATGGCAAAACACTGAGCGCCGATTCAAAAGAGTACCTTGGCACCATTGCCAAAACAGTCGGTGAATACAAAGCGCGTGGACAGAAGGTCGGAGTGACCATTATAGGGCACACGCAGGCGTTGACAGACGATCCCAATGAGAACGCGATCAAGTCGCATGTCTATGCCGAAAAAGTGGTAAGCTGGTTCAGCAGAGGGCTGGACCGCAATACGAGTGAGCGCATCAGTGAAGGTATGCAAAAAAGGTCCAAGCCTTGCTGGCCGATCAGGATGTCGATAAGAATCTGACAAGCCTGGAGTACCGCGGCGGTCAGGACGAGGCATTCAGTGATGCGACTTCTGAAGGGCGCGACCTCTCAAACCGTGTCATGGTGACACTCTATGTGTATGCTCCCGAAGAGATCGACAGTGACGGCGACGGCGTTCTGGACAGCCAGGATGCGTGCCCGGAAACGCCAAAGGGCGTGGCGGTCGACACCAAAGGGTGCCCGTTCGATACGGACGGCGATGGTGTCAATGACTATCTCGATCAATGCCCCGGAACACCGATATCATTTAATGTGGACGCTGTCGGATGCCCGTTGAAAGCGACCTTGCAGTTGAATTTTGCAACAAACAGCTATCTCATTGACACCGGCCTGCAATCTAAGGTAGCGGTGTTTGCCGAATTTTTGAAAAAAAACAGCCAGTACAAAATAGAGATTTCAGGATATACGGACAGCATTGGCAGTGACATGTATAATCTGACACTCTCTTTTTTGCGTGCCAATGCGGTTAGAAAGGCGCTTATCAACGAGGGTATCGATCCGATGCGGCTGAACGCCACAGGGTTGGGCAAGAGCAGCCCAATCGGAAATAATCAGACTGCCGAGGGACGTCATGCCAACAGACGGATTGAAGTAAAACTGTACTATTATTATGAAAAGTAATACAGGGAATATTGGGAGAGGCGTATGGTCGAAGAAACATTGACGGTCAAACAAGACGCTCTGCTAGATGCTTTGGTACTTTATACAAAGCTGTTCCATAAACCTTACAGTGCCGAAGCCCTGATGTCCGGTCTTCCGGTGCATCACCTGCAGGGCACGCAGGAACTCTTCTCCTTAAGACGGTCAAAATCGCTCTTTTCGCGTGCCGCAGGCCGTGCAGGACTGAAAACCACGCTGGTCGAGCGCTCTGTTTCCGACATGCTACAGCTACAGCTGCCGATGATCCTGCTGTTAAGCCATGAAAATGCCTGTATTTTAGAACGTTTTTCCGAAGACCGTACACAGGTAAAGATCATCTACCCGGAAGGGGAGGGCCTGGAGCAGTGGCTGAGCGTTGAAGAGCTTGAAAAAGAGTACCTCGGTTTCGGTTTTATGCTTAAAAAAGTGTTTGAATACGGCGACAAGACCACCCGGACGCTTCAGCTCAAACAGCGTCATTGGTTCTGGAGCACGCTGAACCTTTCACGCCCTATCTACAGAGATGTGCTCTGGGCATCATTTCTGATCAACCTCTTTGTTCTGGCGACGCCGCTGTTTACGATGAATGTCTATGACCGTGTCATTCCGAACAACGCCGAGGAGACACTGATGGTCTTTACGATCGGTATTGTCTCCGTCTATATCCTCGACTCTTTTTTGAAGTTCACCCGTGCGTATATGCTTGAACTTGCAGCCAAAAAAAGCGACATTATTATGTCTTCGATCATTTTCGAGAAGGTGATCGACTTGAAGATGGCCGTTCATCCGCGTTCGGTCGGTTCATTTGCCAATAATCTGAAAGATTTTGAGTCAATACGCTCGTTCTTTACGACTGCGACGATGACGGCAATGATCGATCTGCCCTTTGCCGTCATCTTCTTGATGGTGATCTACTATATCGGCGGCCCGCTTGTTCTTGTCCCCATCATCACCATCTTTTTAATACTCTTTTATGCCATGATGATCCGCAAGCCATTGCAGGAGAGCATTGAGAGCTCCTATGGGGCGAGCGCGAAGAAAAACGGCATATTGATAGAGACCTTGCAAAACATAGAAACCGTAAAGACTATGAGTATGTCTGGGAAAAAACAGTGGGAGTGGGAAGAATCTACAGGCGAAATAGCTGAAAAGAACTTAATTGCCGCCGCATTGCCTGAAGGCTATTTTGCCTGCTTCTT
>CAZNQJ010000282.1:0-3241 GCA_964575205.1 uncultured Campylobacterales bacterium
CTGGATATCGTCAAAGACCTCCTGTTTGGACGCGGTGATATGGCGCTCTTTGATCTCGATCTCTTCGAGTTTTTTGCGCTCAAGCAGATCGACTGCCTGTGCTTGAGGGATGTTGTTCTCTTCCATGGCTTTGGTGATCTCATAAAGCGTAATAGGCTGGTCTTTGACCATGATCGCGACGCCGTCGATGGTCTTGGCCTGAAGGGAGAGGAAAAAGAGAATGAGTAGTAGAAATTTCAAAAGTGGCTCACTTGGCAATTGGATGGAGTATTTTACCTACTTTATTGTAAGGCTGCAATACGCTCCCGACTTAAAGGGCATTTTTGTTAAAATTCGGCATCAATTTTTGTAACTGTAAAGGTCAACCATGGTTGTGACACGTTTTGCCCCAAGCCCGACAGGATACCTCCATATCGGGGGTCTCCGTACGGCGCTTTTATCTTATCTCTGGGCCCGCCGCAACGGCGGGAAATTTGTTTTGCGTATTGAAGATACGGATCTGAGCCGCAACAGCGAAGAGGCGGCAAAAGCCATCGTAGAGGCCTTCAAGTGGGTCGGCCTGGAGCATGACGGCGAGATCACCTACCAGTCAAAGCGCGGAGAGATCTACACCAAGTATATTCAGCAGCTGCTTGACGAAGGCAAGGCCTACAAGTGCTATATGACAAAAGAGGAGCTGACGGCACTTCGCGAAGAGCAGATGGCCAGGAAGGAGCGTACCCGTTATGACGGACGCTACCGTGATTTTACCGGAACTCCGCCTGAGGGCGTCGAGCCGGTCATCCGCATCAAGGCACCGGAAAGCGGCGAGGTCGTTGTGGAGGACGGCATTAAGGGCAGGGTCGTTTTTCAGGCGGAAGACATCCTTGACGACTTCGTCATTGCCCGTGCAGACGGCTCGCCGACCTACAACTTCGTGGTGGCCGTTGATGATGCCCTGATGGGGATCAACGAGGTAATACGCGGGGATGACCACCTCTCCAACACCCCGAAACAGATGGTCGTCTACAAGGCGCTCGGCTTTGACCTGCCGAAGTTCTATCATGTTCCGATGATCCATAACGCCGAGGGCAAAAAGCTCTCCAAGCGGGACGGCGCTACCGATGTGATGGCCTATAAAGAGATGGGCTATCTTCCGGAGGCACTTCTGAACTTCCTGGTGCGTCTCGGCTGGAGCCACGGGGATCAGGAGATCTTCTCCTTTGACGAGATGAAGGCGCTGTTTGATCCGTGCAATATCAACAAGTCGGCTTCGATCTACAATGTCGAGAAGCTTGACTGGCTTAACGGCCATTACATCAAAAACAGCAGCAATGAAGCGCTGGGACAGCTGCTTGAAGAGTACGGCGTCTTTTTGAAGGCACACGACAGGAAAGAGATCCTGCTGGATGTCCTGAAAGAGCGTGCAAAATCGATGAAAGAGCTTGCGCTGCTTATCAAAAGCATTCTGGAAGCGCCGACGGAGTATGATGAGAAAGCGGTCAAAAAAGCGTTCAAAGAGGACTCTATTGCTGTTTTGAATGCCTTTTCGGAAAAACTTGAGACGGCAGATGCCCTGCACCTGCCTACGGATTACCATCATGTGATGGAGAGCGTGGTCGCCGAGATGGAGATCGGGTTCGGAAAGATCGGTATGCCGCTGCGCGTCGCCCTGCTAGGTGAGATGTCCGGCCCGGGACTTGACAGTGTGATGGCGGTTATCGGCAGAGATGAGACGTTGGCCCGCATCAACCGCGCGGTTACGGCGCTTTCGTAAAAGCATAACAAAAGGGGATAGGATGGCTACGGCAAAAGCGGCACTCGTACAGGCAGCACTGGATTATCATGAAGGCAAGCGCCCGGGCAAGATCGCGACCGGGGTGACAAAGCCGTTCCTTTCTCAGGAAGATCTCAGCCTGGCCTATACGCCGGGCGTGGCGGTACCCTGTCTGGAGATCGAGAAAAACCCTGATGATGCCTACCGCTATACCGCCAAAGCCAATCTGATCGGGGTGATCTCCAACGGGACGGCCGTGCTCGGCCTCGGCGATATCGGTGCACTTGCCTCCAAGCCGGTGATGGAGGGCAAGGCGATCCTCTTCAAAAAGTTCAGTGATCTTGACGGCTACGACATAGAGGTCGACACCAAAGATATCGACAGGTTTTGCGACGTGGTCGAGGCGATTTCGCCGACTTTCGGCGGCATCAACCTTGAGGATATCAAAGCGCCGGAGTGTTTCGAGATAGAGAGACGCCTTGTCGAGCGCCTGGATATCCCTGTGATGCACGACGATCAGCACGGTACGGCCGTGATCTCCGCTGCCGCCATCATGAATGCCTGCCGTCTGACGGGGCGAACGCTCTCAGCCATTCGCGTGGTCATCGTTGGGGCCGGCGCTGCAGCCATCTCCTGCGCGCGTATTTACCGCCATATGGGTGTTCAGACCATTATCATGATCGACTCCAAGGGCGTTGTCCATGACGGACGCAACGACATCAATGCCTACAAACGGGAGTTCTCACAAAAGGTCGAGACAACGCAGGAAGAGGCTTTCACCGGTGCGGATGTGGTGCTCGGTCTCTCGAAGCCGGGCTCGTTCGGTGCCGGGGATATCAAGCGCATGGCAAAAGAGCCGATCATCTTTACCCTCGCCAACCCGACGCCGGAGATGTTTCCTGAAGAGGTCCGCGAAGTGCGCCCTGATGCGATCATTGCAACGGGAAGAAGCGACTTTCCGAACCAGGTCAACAATGTTCTCGGATTTCCGTATATCTTCCGCGGTGCGCTTGACGTTCGCGCCAAAACGATCAACATGGAGATGAAGGTGGCGGCATCCGAAGCGCTGGCCGCCCTTGCCCGTAAAGAGGTGCCGGAGTACATCAATGAACTTTACGGTACGAAGGTGGAATTCGGCCGGGAGTACATTATTCCCAAACCCTTTGACAAACGCCTGATCGTCGAAGTCTCTTCTGCCGTTGCCGCAGCCGCGCTGCATAGCGGCGCCAGTGCGTACAGCGATTTCGACATCGAGAGCTACAAAAAACAACTCTCCACCCGCATTTAAAAGTTTCAGCTTCGGCACACCTTGCACCGAGGTTCACCGCTCGACGCACACCAGTGCGACTTCGGGTTCACTTCGGCACAATCTGCACCAAATCTGAAACTTTTACCCGTTCAGTTTGGGTGAAGGTGAGCTTCGCCACCTTTTCACAATTCACAATTCACAATTCACAATTCACAATTCACAATTCACAATTCACA